>DASTAL010000001.1:0-1499 GCA_035712685.1 Rudaea sp.
GGCGAAGTAGAACTCGTTGCTGTTGAAGCTGTTCTGGTTGGCGTAGTAGGTGCCCGCGACATCGATCGTGCCGTTGCTTTCGAGAATCAGGCGCGAAAGAGAGGTCGAATCCCCCGCGGGTGGCGTGAGCAGGATGTAGCCCTCTCCGCCGGCAAACGTCGGGTCGGGCGATCCATTCGGCGTGAACTGCGCGACTTCGATTTCGTTTTGAAAGTTGCCGCCAACGACGATGCGTCCGTCGGGGCGCACCGCGACCGCGTGCGCACGCGTGCCGGTCGTTCCGGCATTCCAGTCGAGCATGCCGTTCGACGCAAAACTCGTATCGACCGTGCCGTTCGCGTTGAGTCGGGCGATGCGCCAACTCTCCAGTCCGCTCGCCGCGTTGATTTCGTAGCCGACCACGACGATCTTGCCGTCCGGCTGGACGGCCACGTCATTGGCGACAGGCCCCGAAAAGCCCGTGTTCGGTCCGAGTTGCACTTTCCCGGCAGACCCGAACACGGCATCCAGGTCGCCATCGGCCGCCTGCGCGGTATTGCAAGCGACCAACGCGGCGGCCAGACAGACGCGATAAAGACGTGGGGACATTGCCCGCTCCGATTCCCGCCGTTCTGGCGGGTTTGGAACGGGTTACGTCGTGCGAGGCCTGTTACTGACACTCGGCCATGCGTTTATTTGTCGAGTGACGCGGCGATCGGCTTGCCATCCTGCTCGTACACCACGCCGCCCTTCATCACGAAGTCGACCTTCTGCATCAGCTTGATGTCGTCGAGCGGATTGCCCGGCACGGCGACGATGTCGGCGTACTTGCCCGGCTCCAGGCTGCCCACGTCCTTGTCGCGCTTGAGCAGTTGCGCGGCGTGCGTGGTCGCGGCCTGGATCGTGAACATGGGCGGCATGCCGGCCTCGACCATGTACTCGAACTCCTTGGCGTTCTCGCCGTGCGGATACACGCCGGCGTCGGTGCCGAACGCGATCTTGACGCCGGCCCGGTAGGCCTTGCCCGCGGTATTCATGATGATGGGCCCGACTTCCAGGGCCTTGCGCGCGACCTGTGGCGGATACCAGCCTTCCTTCGCCTTTCCCATCACGAACTGGCCAGCAATGATCGTCGGCACGTACCAGGTACCGTGTTCCTTCATCAGCTTCATGTCCTCGTCGTTCATGAAGGTGCCGTGCTCGATGGAATCCACGCCGCCGATCACGGCGCGGCGGATCGCCTCGGCGCCGTGCGCATGCGCGGCCACGGTGAAGCCGTAATCGTGGGCGGCGGCGACCACGGCCTGGATCTCGGCAAGTGTCAGCTGCGGATTCTGCGAACTGGAGCTTTCATCGAGCACGCCGCCGGAGGGCATGATCTTGATCAGGTCGGCGCCATCCTTGTAGTGCTGGCGCACGGCCTTCCACGCATCCTCGGGCGAATTGATGATGCCGTCCTTGGGCGTCGGATCGCCCTGCAAATCCCAGCGATAGCCGTCGCTTCCGTCGGCATGGCCGCC
>DASTAL010000002.1:0-6142 GCA_035712685.1 Rudaea sp.
GATCCGGCAAATGTTCTCGGTGTAGCGCTGCAACTGGTCGAGCGCCACCCACTCATCCGCGCTGTGCGCCTGGGCGATGTCGCCGGGGCCGTAGACGAGCGCGGTGTAACCGGCTTGCGAGAACAGTGCAGCCTCGGTCCAGAAATCGACCGCATTGCCGACGGGAAGATCGAGCGCGTCGGCGACGTCGCGCGCAGCCAAGCGGCGCGCCTCGGCCCTTGCACCGTTATCGTCAAAATCAGCGCCCGCCGGCAACGCCGGGCCGCGAAAGGTTTCGCTGAACTCGGCCGGCTCGATTTCGGCAAAGCCGCGTAAGGTCGCGAGCAGGCCATCGACGTCCATCG
This sequence comes from Rudaea sp., assembly GCA_035712685.1. GTDB lineage: Bacteria > Pseudomonadota > Gammaproteobacteria > Xanthomonadales > Rhodanobacteraceae > Rudaea. The sequence continues at coordinate 345 of DASTAL010000002.1, forward strand.
ACGGCAACGGCCGGAAGCCGAAACGCAGCTCCGCCGCCGGCGCGATCATGTTCGCCTTGATGCCGCCATCGATGCGGCCGATGTTGAAGCGCAGTCCGGTCAGGCCGCCGAAACGCGCATGCATGAGCGAATCGACGTGATCGAGCGCGCGGCTGCTCCAGCGCACGGCCTGGTGCAACGCACTGTCGCCCGCCATCTGTTCGCCCGCAGCGTGGCCGGCGCGCCCGGCAAAACGCATCAGCACCGAGCTGATGCCACGATGTGCGAGCACGGCTTCACACCGCGTCGGCTCGGCCACGATCACGGCGTCAAAGGGTTTTTTTTGCGTGAGGAACGCCGCGATGCAGCGCGCGTCGTTCGCCTCCTCGTCGGTGGTGAACAGGTAGGCGGCATCGCCGTCGCTGGCTTGCGCGGCGGCGAGCAGCGCAGCGGCGGCGCCCTTGATGTCGCAGGCGCCGAGGCCGACGGCGCGTTCGTCCGTTGTTCGCAACTCGAACGGACTCGCGCTCCAATACGGTGAATCCGGCACCGTGTCGAGGTGCACGTTGAACAGGACCTTCGGCTTGCCGCGCACGGCGAACAGCGACACCGCGCCGGTGCCATGGTCGGTCAGCGTGCAGTCGAAATCCGGCAGGTTTGCGCGCAGGTAATCGAAAATGCCGTCCGCACCAATCGCACGCGGTGGATTGCGCGTGTCGAAGGCGACCAGCGCCCGCAGATGCCGCAGCGTCGCGGCGAGAAGCGCCGTCATTTCCGGTTCACCTGTGCCCACATCGTCGAACTCATGCCGAACAGCTTGATGAAGCCTTCGGCCTCGACCACACCCCAATCCGCCGACTGCGCGTAGGTCGCGTCTTTCGCATTGAGGATATGCGGCGATTCGACCGCGACGGCAACGACGCCGCCACCGTGGGTCTCGAGCATGACATCGCCCGCAACCATGCGCTGGCTCGATGCGAGAAAGGCTTCGAGATCGGTCTTGAGCGGATCGTGGAAGAATCCTTCGTAGACGAGTTCCACCCACTTGCGAGCCACGTCGGGCTTGAAGCGGTTTTGCTGCTTGGTCAGCACGGCTTCTTCCAGCGCGCGGTGCGCGACGAGCAGCGCGGTCAGCCCCGGCGCCTCATACACGATGCGGCCCTTGAGGCCGATGGTGGTGTCGCCCGTATAGAGTCCGCGGCCGACGCCATATGGCGCAAACAGCTCATTGAGTTTCGCCAGCAATTCATGGCCGGCGATCTTCGCGCCATCGAGCGCGACAGCCTCGCCGGCGACGAACGTCAATTTCACATTTAGGGGTTTGAACGGCCATTCGGAGCGCGGCTTGCACCAGCCGCGCGCACCCTCGCCCGGGGCTTCCCATTTGTCGATCTCGCCGCCGGACATGGTTACGCCAAGCAGATTCTCGTTGATCGTGTAGGCTTTTTGCTTTGCGCGCACGCCGAAGCCGCGTTCTTCGAGGTACTTCTGCTCGTAGATCCGCGTCTGCGTGTGCTCTTTCTGGATTTCGCGGATCGGCGCGACGATTTCGTACTCCCCCTGCGCTTTCACCGCGAGGTCGAAGCGGACCTGATCGTTGCCCATGCCGGTGCAGCCATGCGCAATCGCGCGCGTACCGAGTTCGTGCGCGCGCTTGAGCACCGCGTCGACGATCAGATAGCGGTCGGACACCAGCAGCGGATATTGGCCCTGGTACCCCTCGCCCGCCCGGACGAATGGCTTGACGAAGTGCTCCCACAACGCCGGTCCACCATCGATGGTGACATGCGAGGCGACGCCGAGCTGCTGCGCGCGCTGCTCGATGTAGGCACGTTCCTCGGCATCCACGCCGCCGGTGTCGGCGAACACGGTGTGCACGGCCCAGCCGCGCTCCTTGAGATAGGGCACGCAGAAACTGGTGTCGAGGCCGCCGGAAAACGCGAGGACGATGTCTTTGCTCATGGGACGATTCCGCAGGGTCATTGGTTGGCGAGCGTCGCCATCACCGCTTTCTGCACGTGCAGGCGGTTTTCGGCTTCGTCGATCGCGATGCACGCAGGCGAATCCATCACCGCATCGGTCGCCTTGACGTTGCGGCGCAACGGCAGGCAGTGGCTGAACACGCCGTGGTCGGTCAACGCCATCTTCGTTTCGTCGACGATGAAATGCCTGTGCGCGTCGCGGATGGGTTTTTCATCCGCCCAGCGGCCGAAGTACGGCAGCGCGCCCCAGCTCTTGGCATAGACGACGTTGGCGCCGCGATACGCGCTTTGCGGATCGTGGCTGATCGAGAGCGAGCCGCCGTTTTCGGCGACGTTGCGCCGGGCGAAATCCATGTAGCGCGCGTCGAGCACGTAGTCCGGCGTCGGGCACAGCAGGGTCACGTCCATGCCGAAGCGCGTGGCGATCTGCAACGCGGAATTGGCGACCGCCGTATTCAACGGCTTGGGGTGATATGTCCAGGTCAGCACGTACTTCCTGCCGCGCAGATCCGTCGTGCCGAAGCGTTGCTGCAGGGCGAGGATGTGCGCGAGTTCCTGCATCGGATGCGTGATCGTCTCCATGTTGATCACCGGCACGGTCGCATACTTCGCGAAAGCACGGATCACGCGATCCTCGCGGTCGACCGCCCAGTCCTGGAATTTCGGGAACGCGCGCACGCCGATGAGATCCACGTAGCGCGACAGCACGCGCGCGACCTCGGCGACATGCTCCTCGGCCTCGCCGTCCATGACCATACCGACGTCGAATTCGATCGGCCAGGCGTCCTTGCCCGGCTGCAGAACGACCGCATGGCCGCCGAGCTGGAACGCACCCAGCTCGAAACTGGTGCGCGTGCGCATCGACGGATTGAAGAACAGCAGCGCGATCGATTTGCCGGCAAGCTGAGTGCCGGCCTTCGAACGCTTGAATGCGGCCGCCTGCGCGAGCAAGCCATCGAGCTCGGCGCGAGACCAGTCCTGGGTGGAAAGAAAATGGCGAACAGACATCATCAACTCCTCAGAAGACAATTCTTGGCACACGGATGTGCCAACGCCGACAGCGCCTTTCGCCGTCGGCGGCAAACGTGGCGCGGCGTCGCCGCGACCGTTTACTTGCGAACCGTGGCAGGATGCCCGGTTTCGCGACGTCCAAAACGACAAAACCCGGCTCAAAGCCGGGTTTTGTGATCGATGCGACAAAGAAAATGTCCGCGCGACAGCTACCCGGCCGGAATGCAAGGCTCCGGTCGGCGCGCGCGCGAGGTCATGCCGGCGGCCATGCGGGCGCTGGTCAGGACATCGGCGGAAGCAATGAAGAAGTTCATGGTTGCCACGTTAACACGAATGCATTTTGCGGCGCAACATGTTTCGAAAAGACGTCTGGACGGCTATTCCGATGGCGTGACGCTCACCTTCACGCGCAACCGGTCGCCGGGATCGAAGGCCAGGCGCGAGCTGTAGACGTCGCCGCGATAACGGTATTCGACGTCGTAAGCGACGACCTTGCGCCGGCTCGTGGCGGCTGGCGGACAATGCCGCACCGTCTTGTACTGCGGACGCGAATCGCCGTTTTCCTCGCCCGCGGCGGCAATGTTGTTGCCGGCCACGCCGCCGGCGACGGCACCGGCCACAGTCGCTGCCGCGCGCCCACTTCCCTTGCCGAACTGGTTACCGAGGATGCCGCCGACAAACGCACCAATCGCGGTGAAGACGCCGCGCTTGTTCTGCACTTCGGTATCCTCAGGTGCGTCGACCGGGACCTGTTCCTCGTAACAGGGCTGCGGCGGCGGACTCGTCGAGTCATCGCCGTAGATCGGGTCCACCCGCAACACGTCCGCCCAACCGTAATGCGAATTTTCCTCGCCCGAAGCCGCCGCGGGCGGCGCCTGCGCGACCGCCTGTGCCGAAAGCAGCACCGCGAAGAAGAATGGAAGAATACGTAACAGGCTCATGACACGTTCGCAGCACATCAGGTAAACGGGGTTCGGGCATCCTGCCGCACAGCCTCTGAGATCCGGAGCGCAACGATTTCCGCTGCCGGACGGGGTGAATTTAAGCACTCTCAGGCTGAATGAGACTTAAGGCAAACCCCGTCGTGGCGCGGTCCGCAGGCTTTGTGATCCTGAACGAACGGCGTGCCTGCGCTACAATGACGCATCGCAATAAACGGCCCGCCGATGCAACTGCGCCTGCACAATTCCCGCACCCGCCGCGTCGAGGACTTCGCCCCCGCGGATCCACGCCGCGTGACCATGTACCTGTGCGGTCCGACCGTCTACAACTACGTGCATATCGGCAACGCGCGCGGGCCGGTCGTGTTCGGCCTGCTGGTGCGATTGTTGCGGCAGATTTACGGCGCGGCGCATATCGTCTACGCGCGCAATGTCACCGATGTCGACGACAAGATCAACACGGCCGCGACCGAATCCGGCGTTGCCATCGATGTCATCACGCGCCGTTACGCCGCGGCCTACGACGAGGACATGGGCAAGCTCGGCGTCGACGCGCCGGATGTCGTGCCCTACGCGACCGCGCACATTCCGCAAATCATTGCGATGTGCGAAACCCTGATCGCGCGCGGCCACGCCTACGCGGCGCAGGGTCATGTGCTGTTCGATGTGTCCTCGTATGCGGATTATGGCCAGCTCTCGGGCCGCTCGACCGACGAGATGATCGCCGGCGCGCGCATCGACGTCGCGCCGTACAAGAAGAACCCCGCCGACTTCGTGTTGTGGAAACCCTCGACCCCCGACCTGCCCGGCTGGGACAGCCCCTGGGGCCGTGGCCGGCCGGGCTGGCACATCGAATGCTCGGCGATGAGCGCGGCGCATCTGGGCGAAACCATCGACATCCACGCCGGCGGCAACGACCTGATTTTCCCGCACCACGAAAACGAAGTCGCGCAATCGACCTGTGCGCACGGCGGAAAACTCTTTGCGCGTTTCTGGCTGCACAACGGCATGCTCACCTTCGGCGGCCGCAAGATGTCGAAATCGCTGGGCAACACCCTGCAGCTGCACGAGTTGTTGCAGCAGCATCCTCCGGAACTGCTGCGCTACATGCTGCTGAAGGCGCATTACCGCCAGCCGCTGGACTGGTCGGATGCGACTCTGGAACAGGCACGGCGCACGCTGGACGGACTCTACGGCACCCTGCGCGATCTGGCCGATGTGGCGGCCGATCCCGGTCCCGCGCCGGATGGCCTGCTAGCCGCGCTGACCGACGACCTCAACACGCCAGAGGCGCTGGCCATGCTGGCGCGACTCGCGGATGAGACGCGCAAATCCACAAATCCACAAGACAAGAAAGCGGCAAAAGCAGCATTGCTCGGCGCCGGCAAGTTCCTTGGCCTGCTGCAAAACGACCCGGAAGCCTGGTTCAAGGGCGCCTCGGACGGCGTCGATGCCGCTTGGATCGAAGGCCTGCTGGCCGAACGCGCCGAAGCACGCAAGCGCCGCGATTTCGCCGCCAGCGACCGCATCCGTGACACGCTCGCTGCGAAAGGCATCGTGATCGAGGACGGTCCGCAGGGCGCACGCTGGAAAAGGATCAGGGCGGATGAATGCGCAGCCTGACATCGCCCGTGCGGGTTCGGCGCAGGCCAAACAGGACGCGATCGTCGAGGAATTCGCGTTCTTCGGCGACTGGACCGAGCGCTACCAGTACCTCATCGACCTCGGCCGCAAGCTGCCGCCTCTGCCCGACGAACTGAAGACCGAGGCGCACAAGGTGCACGGCTGCCAGTCGCAGGTCTGGCTGGTCGCGGACGGCGACGCGCGTGCGCTCACATTCCGCGCGATCAGCGACTCGGCCATCGTTTCGGGGCTGATCGCGCTG
>DASTAL010000003.1:0-5128 GCA_035712685.1 Rudaea sp.
GCCGATACCGGCGCCGAAGCGATGTTCGAGCAAACCGCGGCGATCGGACCCGATCCGGCTGGCCTCGTCGATACCGATTCCCTGCTCGCACAACTGCCGCCGCGCGCACGCGCGATCGTCGTCTTGCATGAACTGGAAGGCTACACACACGCCGAGCTTGCGGCGCTGTTCGGACAGAGCGAAAGCTACTCCAAATCCATCCTCGCGCGTGCGCTCAAGCGACTGCACGTGCTCGCCGCCTCGGCGGCATCCCGATCACAGGTGGCCTCATGAACGAGCACGAATTGAACTTGCGCTATCTCGTCGCGGGCTTGCCGGCATCCGCGGCCACGCACGTACCGCCCGCGGATTTGTGGCCGCGCATCGCGGCGACGCACCTGAGCCGGCGTCGGCGCCGGCAGCGGCAGCGGTTCGCGGTCGCCGGCGGCGCACTCGCCCTGATCGCTGTACTGACGTTCTTGGCCAGCACCCGGCAGCATGTCACCGCGCCGGCGATCGACTGGCAGGCGCGCGCACAAGCGCTGGAATTGCAGCTGGATGCCCTGCCAACGCCCGCTGCCAGCCAGCCGCTGGCACGGCTGGCCGAATCCGAACTCGCGCACCTGGACGGCAATCTGCAGGCAGCCTACGACCGTGGCGCGCCACCGCGCGATCTCGGCCCGTTGTGGCAACGCCGCAGCGAATTGCTCGATGCCCTGCTCTCGGTGCGCCGGCAGGCCCTTTCTTCCCGGATTTGAGGTACCTCATGAATCCTCGCTTCGCGTTCGCTTCCATCCTGTTGCTTTGTTCGGCCGCGGCCTGCGCCGCATCGCCGTCCGTGGCGCTCGGACTGCTGGTGGACTCGACCAGCGCGCAAGCCGCCCACGACGGTCTGCGCGTGCTTGGCGCGACGCCCGGCAGCGTCGCCGACCAGCTTGGCCTACGCCCGGGCGACGTGCTTGTCGATGTCAACGGCATCTCGCTCGCGAACCTGGGCGCCGACGCCGACGGCCGCGCACTTGCCGCGGCGACGCTCAATTCGTCCCTCGCCGATCTGGCGCCCGCGGCACCGCTGCGCCTGCGCGTGCTGCGCGACGGCGTGATGCTGGCGATGAATTCGCCGTCGCGCACCGCCGCAGCTGCGGATTCCGTGGCGCCGGCCGATACCGTGGCGGATGCACCCGCCACGGGCGGTTGCGGGCGCATCAGCACGTTCGACGTCGCGCCGCGCAACCAGCATTTGTATGGTGCCACGATCCTGCTCCTCGACGGCGTGACGCCCGGGCCGAGCGGGACGCCGTCGTTCCGCGTCAGTGCCGGGACGCACAAATTGCTGGTTGCCGAAAAGATTCCCACCCGGGAAATGGGCGTCGGCCCCTACGCCTCGCTGCGCTCGCGTCAGGACAACAGCAAGGAACTCACGGTGACGGTCAAACCGAACACTACCGCGTTGCTGGCCGCGCGCTTGAACACCGACAAAGCCGCGGACTTCGCCCACGCCGCCTATTGGGACCCGGTGATCTGGCACGAGATAGCCGAAAATTGCCGCTGATCGCTGAACTTGCTTCCTGTTTCCGAGTCGAAATAGACACACGTCCCACAGGACGTCGCCACAAGGATGTGGCCATTTCACGCGTCCGCATCGGCTATGCTTGGCGCGATGACACTGGCGTGGCGATGATCCGATCAAGATTCGACTGTTCCTCTTCCTGCTGACGCTGATCCCGACCGCGCTGAGCGCGCAGCCGGTGGCAGCCGATGCGTACCTCGCAAGCCTGAAGCAAGGCGTGGACAGCGGCCTGTACCGTCAGCTTGCGGTAGGCTGGATCGACGGCACGCTGACCGGACCGGATCAGCAACAGACCTGGTTCTTCGGCAACGGGCAAAAGCCCGACGCGGACGCCACGTTCGAGATCGGCGCCGCCAGCGAAATCTTCACCGGCCTGCTGCTCGCGCAGGCAGCGATCGACAGCAAGGCGCGGCTGGATTCGCCTATGCGCAACCTGCTGCCGAAGGATTTCGCTTTCGCCGATCCGGCACTTGGCGCGATCAGCCTGCGCCAGCTCGCGACGCGTCGCTCAGGCCTTCCTTCCGCGCCACCCAACCTGTTCCCGACCGATGCCCGCGACAGCTACGCCGGTTACGACCAGGTGGCGCTACTGACCTTGCTGGCCAACTACAAACTCGCACCCGGTGCCTCGCCCGGCTATTCCATCCTTGACGCGGGCTTGCTTGGCGATCTGCTCGGGCGCGCCTACGGCCAGCGCTTCGGTGTCGTGCTCGTGTCGCGCATCCTCGATCCGCTGGGCATGACGCACACTGGATTTGGCGATGGCACGCGGCTGCTGCCGGGCTTTGGTCACGGTCAGGCCGTGCCACACTGGCACTTCGGCGCACTTGCCGGCGCGGCCGGCCTGCGTTCGTCGTTGGGCGATCTGTTGCGTTTCGTGCAGGCCAACCTGATGCCGCAACAGTCTCCGTTGCGCGCGGCTTTGCTGCTGTCGCGGCAGCCGCAGGGCGATTCCGAACAAAGCGTCGGCCTGGGCTGGAACACGGTGCAGGTTGCCGATGGCGACCAGACCTGGCCGCTGGTGTGGCGTGCGAGCCGCACGGCGGGGTTTTCGGTTTTCCTCGGTTTTCGCACCGACCGGCAGCAGGCCCTGGTGTTGCTCGGCAACACAGACGCGGATCTGAGCGCGCTCGGCATCGCCTGGCTCGAGGCGCGCCCGCCGCCACCGCTGCAGCCACCGCCGCCGGCCATGCCGACCGCCGCGGAACTGGCCGCCTATCCCGGTTTGTATCGCATCGCCGCGGGTAACGACTTCGTCGTGCGCGTCGGCGCGGATGGTTTGACTGCGCAGTTTCCAGGACAATTCCCGCTCGACCTGCGCGCGGTCGGCCATGACGTTTTCGCCGCCACGGGCGATGCGTTCGTTCTTTCCTTCCAGCGCGAAGGCCATGCGGTCGCCTCCATCCTGCTCGGCCACGACGGCACCAACGTGATCGCGCAACGCCTGAGCGAACGCGCGCCGTTGCTTGAGCGCGGCGCGCTCGCCATCGACGCGGGCAAACTCCACGAATACGCCGGGGATTACCGCCTCGCTGCCGATACCCTGCTGCGCATCGCCGCGCACGAAAGCAACCTCACCGCACAGGCGAGCGGACTCGCGCCGCGTGCCCTGATCGCGTTCGCGCCGGATCGTTTCGCCGATCCGCGGGGCGCCTGCGAGATCCATTTCCTGCGCAACGACAAGCACGCGGTCACGTCCCTGAAGATCGTGCTCGCCGGTGCCGAGCGCAGTGCCGGGCGCGTCGATTGGCGCACGCCGTCACTGCGCTAGCGCAGCATGGCACGCTTGCGTATCCTGCCGGCATGACCGCTCTCAGCGTCAACGTCAACAAGATCGCCGTTCTGCGCAACTCGCGCGGCGGCGGCCTGCCCGACGTAAGCCTAGCAGCACGCACCTGCATCGCCGCCGGTTGCCTGGGCATCACCGTGCACCCGCGTCCCGACCGCCGCCACATTCGTCCCGACGACGTGCGCGTACTCGCCGCGCTATGCGGCGGCGGCATCGAATTCAATATTGAAGGCAACGGCTTCGCGCCACCGCGCGAGGGTTATCCCGGCCTGCTCGCCCTGGTGCGCGAAACGCGTCCGGCGCAATGCACGCTGGTCCCGGACAGCGACGCGCAGATTACCTCCGACCACGGCTTCGACCTGAGCGCGGACGCCGTGCGGCTGCGCCCGCTCATCGCGCAGCTGAAATCCTGCGGCGCTCGCGTGAGCCTGTTCATGGACGCCGGCAGTCCAGATGTCGCACGCGCCGCGGACGTCGGCGCGGATCGCGTGGAATTGTATACCGGTCCCTTTGCAGCGGCGTTCGCGCGCGGCGATTGCATGCGCGAACTCGATGCCTGCGTCGCCACTGCCGAAGCGGCGCGTGCCGCCGGCCTGGGTGTGAACGCGGGCCACGACCTGGATCAGGCCAATCTTCCTGCACTCAAGGCCGCGATCCCTTATCTGGCCGAAGTTTCGATCGGGCACGCGCTGATCAGCGAGGCGCTGTACGCCGGACTCGCGCCGACGGTGCGCGCCTACCTGGAAATTCTGGGCGCCTGAGCGCGCCGTGAAAACGCAAACGCCGCGTTTCCGCGGCGTTTGGAGCATCCGGTTACGGTCCGGTTTACTGGTCGCTGGCCGGCGAAACGAAACCGATCTTGATCATGCCCGCGTTCTTGGCGTCGGCCATGACCGAGGCGACGAGCTGATACTTCGTCGTGCGATCCGGCTTGATGTCGAGCTCGGGCTGCGGATCCTTCTGTGCGGTCACGCGCAACTGTGCACGCAACGCGTCTTCGCTGATCGGCTCGTCGTTCCAGAACAATTGGCCGTTCGCCTGCACCGCGAGCTTGATCGGCTCCGGCGGCGGCGGCGGCGGCACGGCCGGCGGCGGCGAGGGCTGCGGCAGGTCGATCTGGATCTTGTGCGACAGCAGCGGCATCGTGATCATGAAGATGATGAGCAGCACGAGCATGACGTCGACCAGCGGCGTCACGTTGATGTCCGCCATCGGTCCGCTGCCGCCGCCTGTGGAAAATGCCATGTTGCGTTACCTCGATGCGAAAGCGCGCGCTGCCCGGGGGCGGCGGCGTGTCATTGCGACTTGGCGCTGTGCGCCTGGGTGATGAAGCCGAGCTTGACCATGCCGGCAGCCTTGGCGTCACCCATCACGGTGGAGATGAGCGAGTACTCGGTGTCCTTGTCGGCGCGGATCTGCAGCTCCGGTTGCGGCTGGCGCTGCGCGGCCACGCGCAGTTTCGCAACCATGCTGGCCTCGGTCACCGGCTCGTCGTCCCAGAACAGGTCGCCGGTATCCTTCACGGCCAGAGTGATCGGATGATTCGATCCTTCGTCCGGCGGATTGTCCAGGCTCGCGACCGGCAACTCGACCTTGATCTTGTGCGAGGCCAGCGGCGCCGTGATCATGAAGATGATCAGCAGCACCAACATCACGTCGACAAGCGGCGTGACGTTGATTTCCGCCATCACGCCGCCTTCGTTGCCGCCTGCGCTGAACGCCATGACTTACTTCCTCGGCGCGGCCGCGGCAGACTTGCCCATCACCGGCGCGCCGCCGGTTTCCACGCG
>DASTAL010000004.1:0-3101 GCA_035712685.1 Rudaea sp.
TGGATCGTGCGCAGCGGCTCGTGGTCGCGGTGGATCGCATCGAACAGCGCCTGGTGCGTCTTGTCGACGAGCCCCATCGACTGCGCCGTATAGAAGCCGCGTGCGTAGGGTTCCCACATCGCATTGAACACGGCCGGCAGCAGTTCGAACTTCGCGCCCTTGGGCAGCTTGCCCTTGAGCTCATTCGCGTAGGGCTGGAAATCCGCGCAGTGCGGGCAGGCGTAGGAGAACACCTCGGTGACCACGACCTGGTCGCCCTTCGTCGCCTGCGCAGGGTTGATCGGCAGGTAATCCTGGCCCGCGACCAGCGCGGGCTTGGCCGGCGCCTTGGCGGCCTGTGCCTGTGCGCTACCTTGCGCCTGGCAGCCGCCGACGAGGATCATCCCGGCCAGCAAAATCAGGGCTTGCTTCAACATCACGTTCTCCAATCGGACGAGCGGCTATGGGACTGCGCAAGAACGCGCAAGTTCCTCGCGGATTACTTGCCGGCTTCCTTGTTTATCAGGAACAGAACGAGTTGCTCGGCCTTGTCCCAGCTGCCGCCCGCCGACACCGTGGTCAGGCGGTACTTGCCGTTGACGACGATCGTGGGGGTCTGGTCGACGCCCGTTGCCTTGACGAAGGCATCGGCCTGCTTCATGCGCGTGTTGATCGTGAACGAGTTGGCCGTGGCGACGAACTGTTCGGGTTTCACACCGTACTGGGCATAGAACTTGGCCACGTCCTCGATCGTCGGCAACGGGCTCTTGATGCGGTTGTTCGCGTCGTAAATGCCCAATTCCTTGGTCTTCCACACCGCGTCGAACATGGCATCGTGCGATTTTTCCGCGATGCCGAGCGCCTTCGCGGTGAGGTAGGCGCGCTGGAACACGACCCAGTCCTCGGACGGATTGAACGAAGCGGGCACGAAATCCATTTCCGCGTTCGCCGGCAGGTGCTTGCGCAACGTATCGACGTAGGTGTGGGCGAAGTTGCAGGCCGGGCAACCGTAGGAGAACACTTCGGTGACCTCGATCTTGCCGGGCGTCTGCGTCGGCTGCGGCGGATCGATCAAAAAATAGTGCTTGCCCGCTTCCCATTGCTGGGGCGCGGCATCCTGGGCCATCGCGTTGGCGGAAAAGAGGGCGAACGCGGCAAGGGCGACGAGGCGTTTCATGGTTGTGCTCCGCTCACTTCGCCGCGGTGGATGCATCCACCGCATGCAGGCCTTCGACATAGCTCGCCAGCGCGCCGATTTCGGCGTCGGAAAGCGGCTTGGCGATCGCTTCCATGATCTTGGTGCGTTCGTCGCTGCCGGCGGAGCCGTCGCGGAACGCCTTCAGGCGCGCGGCGACATAGTCGGCATGCTGGCCGGCCAGTTGTGGATACTCCGCGCCCGGATTGCCGCGGCCGTCGGGGCCGTGGCAGGCCATGCAGGCCGGCACGCCGTCCTTCGCGTCGCCGCTGCGGAAGTAGGCTTCGCCGACCGGCACGAGCTTGGCGTCGGCCACCCCCGGCAGTGAGGTCTTGCTGGCGAAATAGGCGCCGATGTCGCGCATGTCCTGTTCGCTCAGCGGAGCGGCGAAGCCGAGCATGATCGGATTGGCGCGCTTGCCGGACTTGAACAGCTCGAGCTGGCGTGCAATGTAGCCGGCCTGCTGCCCGGCCAATTTCGGATACTGCACCGCGGCCGAGTTGCCGTCCATGCCATGGCAGGCCGCGCAGGCGGCGGTCTTGGCCTGGCCTGCGGTGGCATCGCCAGGCTTGAGCGGCATTTCCGCCGCGGCTGCGGCGGCCGGCGCCTGCGCAGCGGGCGCCGGGGCGGGATTCGGCGCGGAAGCGGGCATCTGCGCCGCCAGCGAGCCGGCGCCGATCAGCGCGGAAAACGCAATCACAAGCCGAAAACTCATACATCTCTCCAGTAATTCATTCAAAATTGCCCGGCCGCCTGGTCTTCGACTACCGTCCCGCACATCCACAACCCCCATCAAACTGATGCGGTGCATCGGTTTGATCGCCCCCTTGACTCAAGGGGGCTGGAAGCGGCGGACCTTGCTCGGAGTATCAACTGTAGAATTATCCCAGCCGCTACAGGGACGGTCAAACAGGATCAACGATGTCGAGCAACCCTTTCCGCGCCGCGCGCTTCGCGACGAGCGCGCCCGATCCGCGTCGGCTGCCGCCGGACACGGGTGCCGAAGTCGCCTTCGCCGGGCGCTCGAATGCGGGCAAATCCAGCGCCCTGAATGCGATCTGCGATCAGTCGGGTCTGGCGCGTACCTCGAAAACGCCCGGGCGCACTCAGTTGCTGAATGTCTTCGTCCTCGACGAGGTGCGGCGCCTGATCGATCTGCCCGGCTACGGTTACGCGAAAGTCCCCGAGGCAGTGCGGGAAAAATGGCGACTGGCGATCGACGCTTACCTGCGCGAGCGCGAATCCCTGCGCGGTATCGTGTTGATCATGGACTCGCGCCATCCGCTCAAGGATTTCGATCGGCAGATGCTGGGCTATTGCGCTGAAATCGAACTGGCCTGCCATGTCCTGCTGACCAAGTCCGACAAGCTCTCGCGCAGCGAGGGCATGCGCACGCTGGCGGCGGTGCGGGCCGAGTGCAAGAGTGCGGGTTGGCACGCCACGGTACAGTTGTTTTCCGCGCAGGCCAAAACGGGGTTGGAGGAAGCGCGCGCCGCGATCGCGGCCTTGCTTGATCGCTGAATGCCCCAATCTTGGGCGCCTTGCAAAAGGAAAGAACATGTCCGGCCCCAGTGCAGTCAAGGAAACCCCGATCGCGAACCGCGACCAGCTCGTGGAATACATCGCCTCCGGTGCGCGCGCGAAAGCGCAATGGAAGATCGGCACCGAACACGAAAAATTCGGCTTTCGTCTCGACGACCTGCGTCCGCCGACCTACGAGGGCGAGCGCGGCATCGGCGCGTTGTTGCGTGGCCTCACGCGCTTCGGTTGGAAGCCGGTCGAAGAGAACGGCAATGTCATCGCGCTCGCGCGCGGCGACGCGTCGATCACGCTGGAGCCGGCCGGCCAGCTCGAATTGTCCGGTGGCCAGCTCGACACCGTCCACGACACTTGCTGCGAAGTTACCTGCCATCTGAAAGAGGTTCGC
>DASTAL010000005.1:0-1519 GCA_035712685.1 Rudaea sp.
CCGGCGGCGGCGGTGATCAGCGCGAGCGCGTACAACCACGGCAGCCATTTTCCCGCGAAGCGGTAGAAATGCGGCGGTGAGCCGAGTTTGTGGAACCAGAGCAAGATCGGGTTCATGCGGATGTCTTCGTCTACTCGGCTGCAATCTTAGCCGCACTCGGTAGTGCCATCTTGATTCACGTCAGGGAAATCTTCAGTGCGGCGGCAGCGGCCAGCGGCGCCAGAATCACTGCCAAGGCGAGCCACGCGGCCAGCCACAGCAGCGGCGCAGAAAACGCGAACCCGCTCTGAGCCGCGTTGCAGGCGCCGGCGCCGAAGATCAGTGCGGGCACGATCAGCGGCAGCACGAGCAAGGTCAGCAGCATACCAGAGCGTCGCATGCCGACGGTTAGCGCGACGCACACCGCGCCGATCAAACTCAGCAGGGGCGTGGCCAGCCCGAGCGCAGTGAGCAACACGGGTAAAACCGCTGCGGGCAGCAAGAGCAGTTGCGCGAGCAGGGGCGCGATGACGATGAGCGGCAGCGCCGTTGTCAGCCAGTGCACGAGGATCTTGCAGCCGAGCAGCAGCGCTAGCGGATGCGGCGAAAGCACCAGTTGTTCCAGCGAGCCGTCTTCCAGGTCGCTGCGGAACAGCGCGTCCAGCGACAACAGCATCGCGAGCAGCACGGCGACGAAGATGGTTCCGGCGGCGATGCGACTGAGCACCGCGGCCTCCGGACCGAGCGCGAAGGGAAACAGCGCGACAACGATGATCGCGAACAATAAAGGATTCAGCGCATCGCCGCGTCGCCGCCACACCAGCAGCAGGTCGCGGCGCAGCAGCGCGACACAGGCGGCGGATGTCGATCCGGGTTTCATGCGACCGCCTTCAGCGCGAGCCGGCGCGGCGTACCGGAAGTGAACGCGTACGCGCCGTGCGAGGTGATCAAGGCCGCGCCGCCGCGCCGTGCGTGATGATCAAGCAGGCGGTTGACGAGGTCGATGCCGCTGCGGTCGAGGTTCGCGTAGGGCTCGTCGAGCAGCCACAACGCGGCCGGTACCAGCAGCAGGCGCGCGAGCGCGACACGCTTGCGCTGACCTGCCGACAGCGTGCGCAGCGGCGCCTCTTCATAGCCTTCGAGGCCGACGCTGGCGAGCGCCAGGTGCGGCGTGATGCCGGGACGTATTCCTCCGATGCCGGTCGCAAAGCGCAGGTTTTCCAGTGCGGACAACTCGAGCTTGAGTCCCAGCAAGTGGCCGAGCAGGGCGACCTGGTGCGAAAGCTTGGCGAGCGTCAGCGGCGTGCCATGCAACAGCACGCTTCCGGAAGTCGCCTCGAGCAGGCCGGACAGCACCTTGAGCAAGGTCGTCTTGCCCGAGCCGTTGTCTCCTTCGATCAGCACGGTCTCGCCTGCATGCAGGGAAAAATCCAGCGGGCCGAAGATCGCTTCATCGTTGCGCGCGAAGCGCAGCGATTGCGCGTGCAGCAAGGGTGCGGTTTCGGTCTCGATGGAGGGCATAGGCCGCGCATCGTAACCG
>DASTAL010000006.1:0-3080 GCA_035712685.1 Rudaea sp.
CAGGCGGATCTTCAGCGCCAGTCCGTCGCGCGAGTCGGCCTTGGACAGGGCTTCCTCGAGGTCGATCTTGCCTTCCTTGTACATCGTCATCAGCGCCTGATCGAAGGTCTGCATGCCTTCCTGCAGGCTGCGGTCCATCGCTTCCTTGATCTCGTGGATCTGGCCGCGGCGGATCATGTCGCGGATCAGCGGCGTGTTCAGCAGCACCTCGGCCGCGGGCAGGCGGCGTCCGTCCTTGCCGATGACGAGGCGCTGCGAAATCACCGCGCGCAGGTTCAGCGCGAGGTTCATCAGGATGTTGCGGTGCGCGGATTCGGGGAAGAAGTTGAGGATGCGCTCGAGCGTCTGGTCGGCGTTGTTCGAGTGCAGCGTCGCCAGGCACAGGTGCCCGGTTTCGGAAAACGCGATCGCCGCTTCCATCGTTTCCACGTCGCGGATCTCGCCGATCATGATGACATCCGGCGCCTCGCGCATCGCGTTCTTCAGCGCCTCGTGGTAGCTGTGCGTGTCGAGGCCGACCTCGCGCTGGTTGACCACGGATTTCTTGTGCCGGTGCAGGTATTCGATCGGGTCCTCGATCGTGAGGATGTGGCCGGAGACGTTCGTGTTGCGGTGGTCGATCATCGACGCCAGCGTGGTCGATTTGCCGGAACCGGTCGCTCCGACCAGCAGCACCAGGCCGCGCGGCTCCATGATCAGTTCCTTGAACAGCACCGGCAGGCGCAGCTGCTCGATCGAGGGGATTTCGCTCTTGATCGCACGGATCACCATGCCGACTTCGCCGCGCTGCTTGAACACGTTGATGCGGAAACGGCCGGCGTCCTTCACCGCAATGGCGAGGTTGAGTTCCAAGTCGCGCTCGAACTGCGGCACCTGGCCTTCGTCCATCAGCGAGTAGGCGATTTTCTTCACCATGCCGCCGGGCAGGCCAGTGTTGCCGAGCGGATAAAGCTTGCCTTCGACCTTGATGTTGACCGGCGCGCCGGTGGTCAGGAACATGTCCGACGCACCTTTTTCGGTCATCAGTTTCAGAAAATAGCCGATATCCATGATTGCCTCGCATTGCCTCGTGCGCCGTAGCGCGGCGCGTTTGCCGGCAGCGGGTGAGAGGCCACGGCCGCGGCTTGCGCCACTGCCGATCTCGGACTAGGCTCACCCGCGCCCGCCCCCGTTCAAGATTATGGCTCTTATGACACCAAATTGGCGAAAAATCCATTGCGCGGCTCTCATTAGCGCAATCTTCATTGGTGCGCTCGCACTGGCGGGGTGCGGGCCGACCCGGCCGCCGGACACCGGTCTGGACGATGCCGCGCAAGCCCTGGCAACGGCGCGGGCAGCCGGAGCGCCGACGTACGCACCGCTGGAATTGCGCAGTGCCGAAGATCACCTGAGCCAGGCCCGTGCGTTCGCCGAGAAACGCCATTACGAGGATTCCGCCCGCCTGGCCAAGGAATCCCAGGTCGATAGTGAACTGGCCCAGGTCAAGGCCAGGCTCGGCAAGCTGCGCGAACAAGTCGATGCGGCCACGCGCGAGAATGCGCGCCTGCAACAGGCGGCGGGCAGCGGCGGTGCGGTAACAGGAGGCGGCCAATGAACGCTCGTCTCGTCCTGGGATGCATCCTGGCGATTGCCGCCTGCGGCGTCCTCGCCGCGAAACCCGATCTGGATTACGAACGCCTTCGCGCCAGTCTCGATTCGCTTGCCGCCGACCCCGTGCTGGGCAAGCTGGCGACCGGCGAACGCGGCCTCGCCGAGCAGGCCGTGGAATTGCTGGTGACGGATCGCTCCGGCGGCAAGGACGGACGCGCGTTCCGCGTCTACTTGGCGGAGCGGCGCGTCGATATAGCCTACGCCGCGGCGCAGGCCGCCAATCAGCAGAACCAGCTCGACGCGCTCAACCGCGAGCACGACCGCATCCTGCTGCAGGCGGCACAGCGCGAAGCCGAACAAGCCCGCGCGGATGCCGAAAAGCAACGGCTGCAAAGCATGATCCGCGCCGAGGAAGTCGACAGGCTGCGCGCCGAAGGCGAACAGAGCGCGCAGGAGGCCCAGGCCGCGCAGGCGCAGGCCGACCAGGCGCAAAAGCTCATCGCCGCGCAGGCCAAGGCGACGGAACTGGCGCGCAAGGAGGCGCAGCTCGCCGAAGCGGCCAATACCGACCTGCGCCGGCGCCTGAACAACCTCACCGCCACCCGCGGCGCCGAGGGCATGCAGATGACGCTGGACGACATTGCCTTTGCGCCGGGCCAGGCCAATTTGCGCCCGGCGGCGAAATCGAGCTTGGGCAAGCTCGTTGCGTTCGTGAATCGCGATCCGTCCAAGCCGATTCGCATCGAAGGCCACACCGACAGCAGCGGCAATACGCACGCCAACCAGGTGCTTTCGCAACGCCGCGCGGACGCTGTGCGCGATGCACTGGTCGCCGCCGGTGTCGCCGCAAATCGCATCACCACGGTGGGTCTGGGCGAGAGCCAGCCGGTCGCCGACAACACCACCGAGGAGGGCCGCGCGCGCAACCGGCGGGTGGACGTGATTCTTGAGGACAAGTAGGGCCCCGAACGGGATTTTCCTGTCGGATTAACGACTTGCAGATCCGCAAAAATGCGGTTGATTCGATTGCGGCAAAGGAGTAGGGTCGAGTTGCCGTAGCTTGCAAATCCGCGCACTCACGGCAGTCGCCAAACATGATTGCAGCCGCCGAGCCAATAACCTTGCATGGCTCACCAAGAACGGTGAGTCGTGCAGCGGTGGGCAGCAATTCCCGGCATTCCCTTTGTTTCCCGCAAACCGCGTTCGCCCCACGGGCGGCTGCGGCACGCGCGTTTTCCTGAAAAATACAGGAGGTCGGCTGATGTTCGAGAACCAGCAGAAAGACGTCGAAAATCTGATCAAGTCCGATTCGGAATTCCGCAGCTTGTATCAACGCCACAAGGAACTCGACGGCAAGGTGCGCGATGCCGAATTGGGCGTGCTGCCGATGGACGACACCACGCTGCACAACATGAAGAAAGAAAAGCTCTGGGCCAAGGACAAGCTCATCCACATGTGGGAGCGACACCGCGCTTCCGCGCATTGAACCT
>DASTAL010000007.1:0-2238 GCA_035712685.1 Rudaea sp.
AAGCGGCGGTCATCGCCGCGCTTGAGGAGTCGGCCATGAAACACCGTGTTCTCGGTATCGTCTGTGGCGCGGCCGTGGCCGCCTTCGCGGCCGGTATTCCGGCGCATGCCGAAACCCTGTTGATGAAGCGCGTCCGCGAAGAACGCGGCATGAACGCGCCGCATCGTGGAATGACCATGAATCAGGTCGAACGCCAATTCGGTGCACCGCAGAGCAAACTTGCCGCTGCCGGCGGAGACGCGCCGAAACATCCGGTGATCAATCGCTGGGAATACCCGAATTACATCGTGTATTTCGAGCGCAATATCGTCATCGACAGCGTGGCCGTGCACGCGTCGCCGGGCGAGCTCGGACCCAAGCCCCAGTAATCCTCGATGACCTCCGCCGTTTTTCGTCTTCCTGCGGAATGGGAACCGCAGGCGGGCGTGCTGCTTGCCTGGCCGCACGCACAGACCGATTGGGCGCAGCGCCTGGCGGACGTGGAATCCAGCTTCGCCGCCCTCGCCTGCGCCATCGCGCGCCATGAGCCCGTACTGGTTTGCGTTGCCGATCCTGCGGTGCGCGGTCGCGCGGCGCAGCTTCTGGCGGATGTCGGTGCGGATTCGAAGCATTGCCGCTTCGTGGAAATCGAATACGACGACACATGGCTGCGCGACTCCGGGCCGATCACGCTGCGCGGGCCGGATGAATTTCGACTCATGGATTTCCGCTTCACCGGCTGGGGTGGAAAGTTTCAGGCCAGCCGTGACGATCGCCTGATCGAAGGACTTGCGGCGCGTGAGATTTTCCACAACGCCGACCACCGCCGCGTGGATTGGGCGCTGGAAGGCGGCGCAATCGAATCCGACGGCGCCGGCACGATCCTCACGACCTGGCGCTGCCTGCATCAGCGTCATCCCGAGCAAAGCCGCGAACAGATGACGCGACTGCTCTGCGACAAACTTGGCGCGCAACGCGTGCTGTGGCTGGAGCGCGGTTACCTGCAGGGTGACGACACCGACGCCCACATCGATACCCTCGCCCGCTTTGCGCCGGACAACGCCATCGTGTTCCAGGCCTGCGACGACGTGTCTGATCCGCATTTCGACGAACTCGCAGCGATGCGCGCAGAACTTGCCGCACTGCGCACGGCGGATGGCAAACCGTACCGCCTGCATGCCCTGCCCTGGGCCAAGCCCATTTTCGACGACGGCCGACGCCTTGCCGCTTCCTACGCGAATTACCTGATCGTGAACGGCGCCGTGCTTGTCCCCGCCTACGGCGATCCCGCCGATGAGCAAGCCGCGCGCGTCATCGCGGACGCCCATCCCGGGCGTGCCGTGATTGCGGTACCCTGCCGGTCCTTGATCTGGCAGAACGGCAGTCTGCATTGCCTGACCATGCAGTTGCCCGATGGAGTCCTGGCATGAGCAAGATCTTGCGCGCGGCGCTGTTGCAGGAACGCGACCACGGCAGCGTGGCGGCGAACCTCGATGCGATCGAAGCCGGACTGCGCAAGGCCGCCAAGGCCGGCGCCGAACTCGTGCTGCTGCAGGAATTGCACAACGGCCAGTATTTTTGCCAGCATGAAAGCACGGCCGAATTCGACCGCGCCGAGTCCATTCCCGGGCCGTCGACCCAGCGCATTGGTGCGCTCGCCGCGGAACTGAAACTGGTAATCGTGGCGTCGCTGTTCGAGCGCCGCGCCGCCGGGCTTTACCACAATACCGCCGTCGTCTTCGACCGGACAAAAGATATTTGTGGAAAATACCGCAAAATGCACATTCCGGACGATCCCGCCTTTTACGAGAAATTCTACTTCACGCCGGGCGATCTCGGTTTCCAGCCGATTCGGACTTCCGTCGGCAAACTTGGCGTGCTGGTGTGCTGGGACCAGTGGTATCCGGAAGCCGCACGCCTGATGGCGCTGGCCGGTGCGGATTTGCTGCTCTACCCCACTGCGATTGGTTGGGACCCGGCCGACGACGCCGCGGAAAAAACGCGCCAGCGTGACGCGTGGATCACCGTGCAGCGCGGCCACGCCGTTGCCAATGGCCTGCCGTTGCTCGCCTGCAATCGCACGGGCCATGAGCCTGCGCCGGATGCCGCGCGCGGCATCGATTTCTGGGGATCGAGCTTCGCCGCCGGTCCGCAGGGCGAAATGCTGGCGCAAGCCTCGACGGAAAAACCCGAGTTGCTGATCGCCGATATCGACCTAGCACGTAGCGAAGCCGTGCGCCGCATCTGGCCGTTCCTGCG
>DASTAL010000008.1:0-8950 GCA_035712685.1 Rudaea sp.
ACGGCAGCTGAGTCACTGTTCGATGCAGATCAGCCGGGTCTGAAAAACCGGCATTTCAGCCAGTTGTATACAAGGGGGACTGTGTATGAAGACGAAATTGCTTTGGCTAGCTTTTCTTGGGGTGTTTTCCTGTTTCGTCCACGGACAAACGGTCATCAACACCAATCACCCCAACAACAACGGAAATGGTTCCGTTACATTCGAAGTTCAGAACACGAATCCCTATGACATCATCATTATCGGAGTTCAGTGTCATCTCGGAACGACTGCAACCAACAACATTGAGTTGCTTTACAACACAAGCCCATATGTTGACAGTGCGCCTCCTTGGAGTTTCGGTACGGTAGGCGCTGGTCAGAATGGCTGGATCTCCGCAGGAACGGGCGTCGTATCCAATTCCAATACAGCAAACGGAATTGTTCCCGTTTTAACGTCCTTATCATTGGTAATCCCGGCCGGTGCCACATACCAGCTGGGGTTGTCTGCAACAACCATGCAGTATTCCACTTTGACCTCCGGAGCAGGTATCAATACCTTCTCGGGAGGTGGGGTGAACCTGCTTACCGGCGACGGTATTTCCTGGGGAGGAACGGTTTATCCTTCCACTCCTGCAAACTACCCGCGCGGATTGATCGGTGGAATCACCTTCATTCCTGCCATTCATTTTGCCGTGAGTGCTCCGGCAACGGCGACCGCCGGCACGTCGTTCAATTTCACGGTGACGGCGCAGGATGCTCTCAACAACACCATGACCGGTTACACGGGCATGGTGCACTTCACGAGCACGGACGGCGCGGCGTTGCTGCCGGCCGATGCGACGCTGACCAATGGCACGGGCACGTTCAGCGCGACGCTGAAGACGGCGGGCAGCCCGACGATCAGCGCCACGGATACCGTGACCACGGCGATGACCGGCACGAGCGCGCCGATCGCCGTCAACGCCGGCGCGGCAACGCACTTCTCGGTCAGTACGCCGGCCAATTCGACGGCAGGAGCGTCGTTCGCGTTCACCGTGACCGCCTTGGACTCCTTCGACAACACCGACACCGCCTATGCGGGAACCGTGCATTTCACGAGCAGCGACGGTACGGCGCTGCTGCCCGCCGACGCCACATTGAGCAATGGCGTCGGCACGTTCAGTGCGACATTGAAGACTGCCGGCAGCCAGACACTGGCGGCAACCGACACGGTAACGAGTTCGATCACGGGTAGCGCGGGCATCACCGTGGACAAGGCGGCAACGACGACCGCGCTGACGGCGGTGCCTGCCACGACGAACTACGGCCAGAGCGTCACCCTGACCGCGACGGTTTCGCTGCCGCCGGGCAACACGGGCACGGCGACGGGAGCGGTTGACTTCAGCGACGGCGGCGTGGCGATCACGGGCTGTAGCGGCGTCGCCGTCGATGCATCCGGCAACGCGACCTGCGCGACGGCGAGTCTTGCTGCCGGCGTACGCAGTCTGCGTGCGGATTATCTCGGCGACGGCAATACCGGCACGTCGTTCGGCACGCTGCAGTACACCGTCGCCAACGCGACAACGTCGATGACGCTCACGGCCACGCCGAATCCAGCCATCGCGGGCCAGACCGTGATCTTGACTGCGACGCTCACCAACGGCGGATCTCCGGCGACGCCGACCGGCACCGTGGAGTTCTTCGACGGCACGACGAGCCTCGGCAGCGTTGCCCTGGACGCGAACGGAGTGGCCGTGCTGACGTTGTCCTCATTGGCGCAGGGAACGCATGCCCTTAGCGCCGACTACGCTGGCGGCGGTGGATTCGCGTCGGCGTCGGCGCAACTTTCTCTTGTCGTGAGTGCGCCGCCCGTACTTGTACCGACGCCGGCGCTGTCGGAGCGGATGTTGATGCTGCTCGCCGCGCTGATGGTGGCGGTTGGCGTTCGCATCGTGCGCGAACGATAGGCTCAAACCGGCCCTGCGTCCGGCATTTGGCTACCCGCCGCTGTGTGTGCGGCGGGTAGCCCGTCCCCTCACGCGCGTCTCGGCGGGGCTATCGTCTCAACGGGGGGGGGTGCGTGAACCTGCGGTTCGCAAACGCATTGTTCCACCCCTCCCGGCACGCCATATGATGGCGTACCGCTTCGGTGTTGTTGTGGGTCTAGAATGTTCGCGCCGTCCTCAACCGGAGACCGCGACATGACGACTTACAAGGTGGGTTATTTCGTCGGCAGCCTCGCCAAGCATTCGATCAATCGCCTGCTGGCGAAAGCGTTGGAAAAAGTGGCACCGCCCGCACTGGCGCTGTTCGAGATTCCGTTCAAGGACCTGCCGCTGTACAGCTACGACTACGACGCGGACTTTCCGCCGGTCGCGCGCGCGTTCAAGGACAAGATCGCGCAAGCCGACGCGCTGCTGTTCGTGACGCCGGAATACAACCGCTCGATACCCGGCGGCCTGAAGAACGCGATCGACTGGGCAAGCCGGCCGTGGGGCACGAACTCGTTCGCGCGCAAGCCGTCCGCGGTGATCGGCACGTCGCCGGGCGCGATCGGCACCGCGATCGCGCAACAGAGCCTGCGCGGGGTGCTGTGCTTCTGCAATTCGCCACTGATGAACGCGGTCGAAGCCTACATCCAGTTCAAGCCGGGACTGATCACCGAAGACGGCGAGGTCACCAACGACAAGACCGCGGAGTTCCTGCGCAATTACATGGCGGAATTCCACGCCTTCGTCGTTCGCGTGAAATCCGCCCTGTCTACAACCTGAGCGCCGCCCGCATGGTATCGAGTTCCGGCAGCACGCGTGACGCAAGGATGCAGGACGCACAAGCCGACACCACGCCCTGGCTGCACGTCGAGACGCCCTTGCGTCTGCGCGATTTCGTCTTCGCGGCGGCGATCGTCGCCGCGGCAACCTATATAGGCTACTTCTGGGTCTTGCACCTGTGGCCGAGCAAGATCGCGATGCTTTTCCTGGCGACCATCCTGCTGACCGGATACCGCTTCGGCATGTGGCCGGCGATCTTTGCGGCGTTCCTGGCGTTTCTCTCGTACAACTATTTCTTCGAAGAGCCGCCGTTCACGCTGACCATCGATGCCGAAGACGTATTCGCGCTGTCGATGTTCCTGATCGGCGCCTTGCTCGTCGGCGGCTTGACCGGACGCCTGAGCGACCACGCGCGCCGGCTCAAGCTCGCCCTCGCCGAGATGACCTCGCTGTTCGAGGCCAGCCGCGACCTGTCGATAACGGTCGACCCGAAAAGCGCGGCCGAACAAGTGGTGCGCCACCTCGAAGCGAGCGGGTGCCATGCCGCGGTGTGGATGCTCGACAACGGTCGGCCGGTATTGAGTACGGCCTCGGATAGCGTCCCGGAACCGATTGCGACGGCGATCGCGCAGCATGCGGGAGCAGAACTGCTACGGGACGAGATCACCCCGTCGCGCATGCTAATGCAACTGTCCGCCGGCGGGCGCCCGGTCGGTGCGGCGGCGCTATGGCCGGCGCACCGGCGCGGCCTGCCCGATCCACGCTGGACGCGCGCGCTGCTCGATCTCGCCGCCGTGGCCATCGATCGCGCGCGCCTGATTGCCGAAATCGCCGCCGCGCGCGTGGTCGCGGCGAAGGAAGGCTTGCGCACCGCGCTGCTCTCGTCGCTGTCGCACGACCTGCGCACGCCGCTGTCGACGATCCTCGCGTCGGTGACGTCGTTGCTCGAATACGAGGCGAAGTTCGACGCGGCCACGCGCCGCGACCTGCTCGTCGCGATCCAGGAAGAGTCCGAACGGCTGAACCGCTACCTCGCGAATCTGCTGGAGATGACGCGGCTGGAATCCGGCGCCCTGCTGATCGGGCGCGTATTGATCGATCCGCGCGAGGCCATGGCAGCCGCCTTGCGGCGCATGGAACGCAGACTCGGCGGGCGCCGCGTCGTGCGCCTGTTCGCGGTGCAGTGTGCGCACATCGAAGTGGACCCGGTGCTGATCGAACAGGCGCTGATGAACATCATCGAGAATGCCGTCGCGCATGCGCCGCCGGAAACGCCGCTTGTCGCCAGCGTGCAGAATGGCGATGCAGGCGTGCGACTGTCCATCGAAGACAGCGGCGAAGGCATTTCCGCGGCCGACCTGCCCCTCGTGTTCGACAAGTTCTTTCGCGGCAGCGGCGACCGCAAGCGCGGTTCCGGCGTGGGCCTGGGCCTTGCGGTCACGCGTGGCCTGATCGAGGCGTTCGGTGGTAGCGTGCGCGCAGTGAGCCCAGCCCATGACCACCGCGGCACGCGCATGGAGATCGACCTGCCCGCACACCGTATCGAGGAACCCGGCGAATGACCCCAACTGCACACCGCGTGATGATCGTCGACGACGAGGCGCCGATCCTGCGCGTGCTGCGACCCTCGCTCGCGGCAGCCGGCTACGAGGTGATCGAAGCCGAAAACGGGCGCGACGCCCTGGCCCGTGTCGCGCAGCAGATTCCGGATGTCGTCGTGCTTGACCTCGGCCTGCCCGACATGGACGGCAAGGACGTGATCCTTGCCCTGCGCAAGTGGACGCAAGTGCCGATCATCGTGCTGTCGGCGCGCGAGGCGGAGGCCGAGCGCATCGCCGCGCTGGACACCGGCGCGGACGATTACGTGGTCAAGCCGTTCCATACCGGCGAGTTGCTCGCGCGCGTGCGCGCGGCGCTGCGCCACCGGCAAAACCGCGCCGAACTCGCGACGTATTCGGGCAACGGCCTGGAGATCGACTTTGAAAGCCGGCGCGTTGCGATCGGCGGAATCGAAGTCCACCTCACGCGCAAGGAGTACGACCTGTTGCGCACCCTGGCGCGGCACGCCGGGCAGGTGGTCACGCACAAGCAGCTGCTCGCGGCCGCCTGGGGCGGCAGCGTCACCGACACGCAGTTCGTGCGCGTCTACATCGGTCAGGTGCGGCAGAAAATCGAGCGCGATCCGAGCAATCCGCGCCTGATCCTCACCGAAGCCGGCATCGGGTACCGACTGGCTGCGGATTGAAACCCGTGGCCTTATAAAATCCTTACACTCGTGCTCGAACGCAAACGCGCCTAGAGTTCCCCCACGGTTCGACACCGTTCTCCGCTGGGGAGACTTGGGGACAAAGGGCGCCTTCGGGCGCTCTTTTTTTGTCCGTGCGAGCCAGGGCGATACGGGCGCGATGGCATAATCGGCGCCCCCGAAGCCATTGGAACCGGCACGTGAAACCCTTCGGCACGCCGCATACCGACACCGCGATCCGCGTCCTGTTGCTCGGCTCCGGCGAGCTTGGCAAGGAAGTGGCGATCGAGTTGCAGCGTTTCGCCGTCGAGGTGATCGCGGTCGACCGCTACGCGCACGCGCCGGCCATGCAGGTCGCGCATCGCAGCCACGTCATCAACATGCTGGACGGTGCGGAAATCCGCCGCGTCATCGCGCTGGAAAAACCCGATCTGGTCGTGCCCGAGATCGAGGCGATCCATACGCCAACCCTGGTCGAACTCGAGCAGCAGGGTCTGACCGTGATTCCCACCGCACGCGCGGCCTGGCTGACGATGGATCGCGAAGGCATCCGCCGTCTCGCCGCGGAGCAGTTGGGATTGCCGACATCGCCCTATCGCTTCGTCGACACGGTCGACGAGTATCGTGCCGCGATTGCCGCGATCGGCTATCCGTTCGTGATCAAGCCGGTGATGAGCTCGTCGGGCAAGGGCCAGAGCACGGTGCGCGGGGCGGACGAGACGCAGGCCGCCTGGGATTACGCGCAATCCGGCGGACGCGCCGGTAAGGGCCGCTGCATCATCGAGGGTTTCGTCGACTTCGACTACGAAATCACGCAACTAACGGTGCGCCATGCCGGCGGCACGGCGTTCTGCGCGCCGATCGGGCATCGCCAGGAAGCCGGCGACTATCGGGAATCCTGGCAACCACAGGCGATGAGCGAGGCGGCGCTCGTCGAAGCACAGCGCCAGGCGCGCGCGATTACCGATGCGCTCGGTGGACGCGGCGTTTTCGGCGTGGAATTCTTCGTCAAGGGCGACGCGGTGATTTTCTCCGAAGTCAGCCCGCGTCCGCACGATACGGGATTGGTCACCCTGATCTCGCAGGACCTGTCCGAATTCGCCTTGCACGCGCGCGCCATCCTCGGCCTGCCGATTCCGGTGATCCGCCAGCTCGGCCCTTCCGCGTCGACCGCGGTACTGTGCCACGGCAAGGGCGGACGGCCGGTCTATCGCGGCGTCGCCGAGGCGTTGACCGAACCCGACACCATGCTGCGCCTGTTCGGCAAGCCCGACGTCGATGGCCACCGGCGCATGGCGGTGACGCTGGCGCGCGACGCGAGCATCGACGCCGCGCGGGCCAAGGCGAATCGCGCCGCGACGCGGATTTCCGTCAGTCTGGGTTAGCGCAGCCCGCGAATCCCGTTTGCCGCCACGCCTCGTAGACGACCACGGCGACGGCGTTGGACAGGTTCAAACTGCGGTTGTCGGGCCGCATGGGCAGACGCAGGCGTTGCTCCGGCGGCAGCGCTTCGAGCACGGCTTGCGGCAAGCCGCGCGTTTCCGGGCCGAACAGCACCGCGTCGTCCGCGCGAAATTCTACATTCGTATACAAATGCCGGCCGCGCGTGGACAGCGCAAACAGCCGGGCCGGCCGCACGTCCGCCAGGAACGCATCCAGATTCTCGTGCACGGCAACATCGGCGAATTCGTGATAGTCGAGCCCGGCACGGCGCAGTTTGGCGTGGCCGAGATCGAAGCCGAGCGGGCGGATCAGGTGCAATCGCGCGCCGGAATTCGCGCACAGGCGAATCACGTTGCCGGTGTTGGGCGGGATTTCCGGCTGGTACAGGACAACATGCAGCATTGCGGCACTACCCGGTGCAGGATTTGGCCAGCGGCTCCGCGCGCGCGGCCGCG
The DNA here is from genome assembly GCA_035712685.1 of Rudaea sp. Taxonomy (GTDB): domain Bacteria; phylum Pseudomonadota; class Gammaproteobacteria; order Xanthomonadales; family Rhodanobacteraceae; genus Rudaea. The sequence goes on from DASTAL010000008.1 coordinate 6,872, forward strand.
ACCTGTTCCACTGTTGCCGCAACCGGTGCCTGAGGAAACTCGATGCGCACGTCAAGGTTCTTGAGCTGCGCATCGCGGATGTTCGACATGCCGGCAAAGCGCAGCAGGCGGCGCGTGGAGCGATCGTAGGTGACGTCGATATGCGGCGCGAGGAACGCGTACCAGGTGCCGAGCGCCAGGCGCAGGGTCAGGCGCGTCGCGTCGCTGTCGGAATCGATCCGGCTGAGGTCGAACGCATAGAACGTGCGCTTGCTCGGCACGAGGAACTTGAAACGCAGCGTGTCGCCGCGCGCCAGCGCATCCCAGTGCCCGCGCACGTAGGCGTCGAAGCCGGCGTCGATCACGCCATCCGGCGGCAGATCCAGCGGCGCCGATTTTTCCGCTTGTTCCGGCGTGCGTTGCACGAACGCCTCGCGCGATTCACCGCTGCCGCGCACGCCTTCGCGATAGCCCCAGCGGGCATCCAGCATGGAGAAATCCGGCGCCTGCGCATCGGCGCCCTCGCGGATCGTCTTGCGTGCGAACGGCTGGCCGTCCGGGCAGGTATAGACGACGAAGCGCTCGTCGCCGAGCAGGTAATGGATTTCGCGGTAGGCCGGCGCGCCGTCTTCGGAGAGGTAGGCGATCCCGGTCCAGGTTTCGGCCGCCGGCGCGGCAGGCGCGACGAACGCGACGAGCAGCACGACTATACTTTTCATGTTCATGGAGACAAGTATGCCTGTGCGGGAAGTCAACGGCGCGTCAATTTATTATGAATGCGAAGGCCGCGGTCCGCCTTTGCTGATGATCCACGGCCTTGGGTCGAGCGGCGACGACTGGGCCTTCCAGCGCGAGGAATTCGCCCGCCAGTTCACCTTGATCCTGCCCGATCTGCGCGGTTCCGGCCGCAGTGCCAAGCCGCCGGGACCGTATTCCATCGCCCAATTCGCCGCGGATTTGTGGGCGCTGCTCGATGCGCTCGGCATCGAATCCATCCATCTGCTCGGCTTCTCGCTCGGCGGCGCGGTGGCGCAGGAAATGGCGCTGATGCGGTCCGCGCGCGTGCGCAAACTCGTGCTGTGCAATGCGCTTGCGAACTATCGCACCGACACGCCGCGCAAATGGATGGAAGCGCGCATGCAGGTCGCGCTCGTGCACGTTCTGGGCCTGCGCCGCACTGCGCGCCTGATCGCCAACCGCCTGTTTCCGCACGAGGACCAGGCGCCCAAGCGCCAGCGTGTCGTCGACGTGGTCGGGGCGAATCCGAAATCGGCGTACCTCGCCACCATCCACGCCCTGATCGGCTGGAGCGCGCTGGATCGCCTCCACGCCATCGCCTGCCCGGTGCTGCTCCTGGCCGCCGAACACGACTATACGCCGTTGGCCGCCAAGCGCGATGAGGCCGCACATTTTCCACAAATGGAATTCGTCGTGATCGAAGGCTCGCGCCACGGCACGCCGTTCGATGCGATCGAACGATTCAATGCCTGCGTATTGGATTTCCTGACAGACGCATCACGCGTCGCAACTCACCAGGCGATTTCCTTGCCCGTGTAATCGCAGAAATGTCCCGCCGTGGTGGCGGCGGCGGAATCGAGCACCCGGATCAGTCCCGCCGCGGAATCGCGTGCGGACAGCGGCGCCTTGTCGCCGCCCATGTCGGTCTTCACCCAGCCGGGGCTGACGCAGAACACGCTCACGCGCGGCGCGAGCGCGGCGGCGAGCTGGCGCGTGGCCATGTTCAGCGCGGCCTTGCTCATCGCATAGCTGGGCGTGCCGAAACTCTGTGTTCCGGCGAGCGAGCCGAGCCGCGAAGACAGGTTCATCACGCGCGGATTCCGGCCTTTTTCCAGCAACGGCGTCAGCGCTTGCGTGAGCAGAACCGGGCCGGCCACGTTCGCGGCGAAGCTGTCGACCAGCGCCTTGTGTGCGATCGCGCCGAAGCGCTCGCCGGATACCAGCATGCCGGCGTTGTTGATCAGTGCGTCCAGTGCATCGGTGAGCGCTGTCGCTTCGCGCACGCATTCGGCGATCGAGCGCTCGCTGGCAAGGTCCAGCGGCAGGATGTGCAGGTGTCCGGGATGCACGGCAGCGAGTTCG
>DASTAL010000009.1:0-3849 GCA_035712685.1 Rudaea sp.
GCCGTGGACGCCAATCCGTTCTTCTGGCCCGATGCGGCGACGGTGCCAGAACTCGAGAAATTCATCGATGCGCTGCGCAAGTCCGGCGATTCCATCGGCGCGCGCGTGAATGTCGTTGCCGACAACGTGCCGCCGGGCTGGGGCGAGCCGATCTACGGCAAGCTCGACGGCGAACTCGCCGCGGCGCTGATGTCGATCAACGCGGTCAAGGGCGTGGAGATCGGCGACGGATTCGGCGTCGTCGCTCAACGCGGGACCGAGCACCGCGATGAAATGCATTTGGACGGCTTTACGTCCAATCATGCGGGCGGTATCCTCGGCGGCATCTCGACCGGGCAGGCGGTCGTCGCCTCGATCGCGCTCAAGCCGGCGTCCAGCATCCTGGTTCCCGGCCGCAGCGTGAACGTGCGCGGCGAGGCCGTCGATGTGCGCACCAAGGGCCGCCACGACCCCTGCGTCGGCATCCGCGCCACGCCGATCGCCGAGGCCATGGTCGCGCTGGTGCTGATGGACCAGGCTTTGCGCCAGCGCGCGCAATGCGGCGACGTGGGCGATGTCGAACCGAAAATTCCGGGAAATGCGAAGCGATGACGAAGCAGTACAAAGTGGCGATGGCTGGCGCAACCGGCGCGGTGGGAGAAACCCTGCTCTCGATTCTGGCCGAGCGGAAATTCCCGGTTTCGGAACTCGTGCCGCTCGCGAGCGAGCGTTCCGCCGGCGGCAGGGTCGAATTCGCCGGCAAGCAGGTGCCGGTGAAGAATCTCGCCGATTACGATTTTTCCGGCGTCGACATCGCGTTCTTCTCGGCCGGCGGCAAGGTATCGCGCGAGCACGCGCCACGCGCGGCGGCGGCCGGCGCGGTCGTCATCGACAATACCTCCGAGTTCCGCTACCAGGACGACATCCCGCTCGTGGTCAGCGAGGTCAATCCGGAGGCGATCGCGCAGTACACGAACCGCGGCATCATCGCCAATCCGAATTGCTCGACCATGCAGATGCTGGTCGCACTGGCGCCGATCCATCGTGCGGCGGGCATTTCGCGCATCAACGTGGCGACGTATCAGTCGGTGTCCGGTGCCGGCCGCTCGGGCATGGAGGAACTGGCCCGGCAGACCGCGGCGCTTCTGAGTTTCCAGGAAATCGCGCCAGCGAAATTCAGCAAGCAGATCGCGTTCAACGTGATCCCGCACATCGACGACTTCCAGGACAACGGCTACACGAAGGAAGAAATGAAGATGGTGTGGGAGACGCGCAAGATCCTCGGCGACGCCGCCATCGAGGTGAATCCGACGGCCGTGCGCGTGCCGGTGTTCTATGGCCACGCCGAGGCGGTGCACATCGAGACGCGCGAGAAGATCAGCGCGGCGCAAGCCCGTGCCCTGCTGGAAAAGGCGCCGGGCGTGAGCGTGGTCGACCGCCGCGAGGCGGGTGGATATCCCACGCCGGTCAGCGATGCCGCCGGCAAGGACGCGGTCAGCGTGGGCCGCATCCGCGAGGACATCTCGCATCCGCGCGGGCTTGACCTGTGGATCGTCGCCGACAATATCCGCAAGGGTGCGGCGCTCAATGCCGTGCAGATCGGTGAGATCCTGATCCGCGATTATCTGTAAAACACGCGAGAATCAAACGCTTGTACAATCCGAAACTGACTCCAGAGAATCGGGCAAACTGTGAACTTGTCCAAAGTTTCCCAATAGTTACGTTTGTGTTATAAGGAGTTTTCGAGGTTAGGGTCGAGTTGGCCACCGTGCCGGCCGCATGCAAATGGCGTAGGGGAAATACCTTATGAAAGGACCTGCAAAACTGTCGCTTGCCATCGCTCTGGCGCTCACCGGCGGCAATGCGTTTGCTCTTGGCCTCGGAACGATCCAGGTCAAATCCAGGCTCAACCAACCGCTTGAAGCGGTCATTCCGGTTATCGCCGACTCGCCGGCCGAAGCCAATGGCCTGGAAGTTTCTCTCGCCAGCGCGGAGGATTTCCAGCGAGTGGGCCTCGACCGCTCGCGCGTGGACGTGCCGCTGGAATTCTCGGTCGGCACCGAACACGGGCAGACCGTGATCAAGGTCAGCACCAAGGACATCGTGCGCGACCCGCTCCTCGATTTCCTGATCGTCGCGAATTGGCCCAAGGGCAAGCTGTTGCGCGAATACACCGTGCTGCTCGATCCGCCGGTGACGGCACCGGCGGCGGGTGCGGCCACGCTGAGCCCGGCGCACGAGGCGCCGCGCGCCAAGCCGCAGCCCTTGCCGCCCGAACACGAACACGCCGCGCCGAAGGCGGCGCATGTCAAGCCGCCACGCGCGGAAGCCGCGCAGGCGAAACCGGCGCAAGCCAAGCCCGCGCCGAAACCCGCGGCGGAAAAACCCGCACCGGTGCCGCATGCGGCGGGAGCGGGCGAATACGGTCCGGTTGCCGCCGGCGAGACGCTTTCCGAAATCGCCGGGGCCACGCGTCCGGACGACAAGACCAATCTCGACGCGATGATGCTGGCATTGCTCAAGGCCAATCCGAACGCGTTCTACCGCGACAACATCAATGCGCTCAAGCGCGGCGCCATCCTGCGCATTCCCACGGCCGACGAAATCAAGGCCGGTGGCAACGCCGCCGCGGTTGCCGCCGCCGTCCGCGACCAGAACCAGGCCTGGGCGTCCAACGCACCGATTGCCAAACCGACCCTGGTCGCCAAGACCGGCGCGCCGAAATCCGAGCCGGCGCCGGCTTCGACACACAAGGAAACGGCCGCCGTTGGCGGCTCGCATCTGGCGCTGGTGCCTCCGGCTGCCGGCAAGGGCAAGCAAAGCTCCAGCGACCGTCCGGGCGCAGCCAGCGGTACTGGCAACGCGCAGGTCGCGTCGGACCTGGCCCGCACCAAGGAAGCGCTGGCCAGCCGCGAGCAGGAAGTCGGTGAACTGAAATCGCGGGTCAAGGATCTGGAAAAGATCGACGGCGACAACAAGCGCCTGTTGACGCTCAAGCAGAACGAAATCGCCGAATTGCAGGCCAAGCTCAAGCAACTGGAAGCCGCCGCTGCGGCCAAGCCTGCCGCCGTTGCGGCGGTGGCTCCGGCGCCTGCGAAGCCAGCCGAGGCCAAGCCCGCCGAAACGAAACCCGCCGAAGCGCCGGCTGTAAAGCCGGGCGAAGCGGCGTCGGGTAATGAAGCACCGAAGCTGACCGCGAAAGACATCTGGGGCGATATCAACGCCAGCGAAAAGCCGGGCGCAGCGAAACCCGGCACGACGCCTGCGGCGCCCGCTCCGGCCGCTGCCACGTCGGCGCCCGCTGCCAAGGCTCCGGAATCCACGGCGCCCGCCGTTGCCACGACGACACCGGGACCGGCAGCCGCTACTCCGCCCAAGCCGGCTGAAGCCAAGCCGGCCGAGACCAAGCCCGTGTCGACACCGGCCGCGGTCAAACCCAAGGCTCCGACCAAGGTCGAGCCGATCTCCACGCCGGCGATGCCCTGGTGGCAGAACAACAATGTGCTGATGGCCGGCGGTGCAGCATTGCTCATCATCGGCTTGCTCGCCCTGATGCGCTTCATGCGCAAGCCCAAGGCAGCCCTCGTGCCCTCTGCCGGCATGCCGGCCGCGCACGATGAACACCTGGAGGCGATGGCCGCCGACGAGCAGCAGCTGCTCGATCAACTGGCACAGCATCCAGGCGATGCGAACTTGTCGCTGCAGTTGCTGGATCTGTACTACGCGCATCAGGATGCCGCCAAGTTCGAGGCGGCCGCCGAGGCCATGTATGCGCACATCGCCGATCCGACCGCACCGGAGTGGCAGCAGGTGCGCGCGATGGGCGAGCATCTGTGCCCGCACAATCCGCTGTTCGGCGGCCACGAGGAC
>DASTAL010000010.1:0-1938 GCA_035712685.1 Rudaea sp.
TTGCTTGGCGATGTGCCGGCATCGTCGGCGAGCGCCAGGCCAGCGCTGCCGAGCAGCACGGCCGCCATACCGAAAGCGAACAGACGCGTCTTCATGTGCAAACCCCAGGGAAAATGACCGGATGGCCGATGACATCATCTAACAACGCCGTGCGTCCGTGTTAATTGACTCGGGTCAAGCGCGCATTGACTTTGTCGTGCGCCGCAACATCGCCTTGACCCAGGTCAACGCGCGAACGCCGCGCGTGGCGAGACTGGCGCCAACGCGGCGTTGTGCCGCATGAAGAGACGACCATGAACGCCAATCACCGTCACGTCCTGCGCATGCTCGCTGCCGCCATTTTGCTGGCCTTGCCTTGCGCCGCAGCAATCGCCCAATCCGCGCCGGGCGACACGGCACAGAGCAGACCCATTGTCGAAGTGCGCTATCGCTACGAGTCGGTGGACGATGCCGCATTCACGCGCAATGCGGACGCCAACACCGTGCGCCTGCGCCTGGGCTACCGCTGGATGTTCGCGCCGGGTTGGCGGCTGGTCGCTTCCGGCGACCGCGTGCAGGCATTGGCCGGCGCGCACTACAACAGCACGGCGAACGGCAAGACCCAATACCCTACCGTGGCCGATCCGCAGTCCAGCGAATTCCACGAAGCCTATGTCGGCTATGCGGGCGGCGGACTCGACGCCGCGCTCGGCCGACAGATCGTGGCATGGGACAACCAGCGCTTCTTCGGCAACGTCGGCTGGCGCCAGAACGAAGCGACCTTCGACGCATTGTCCCTGCGCTATGCGTTCGGCGGCGATGGTCCGGTGCTGCGCTACGCCTATCTGGATCGTGTGCACCGCGTGTTTGGCAACGACAATCCCAATCCGCTGTTGCGTGCCTGGGACTTGAACGGCAACCTGCTCAACCTCACCCAGGCCACCGCGCTGGGAAACGTCACCGGCTACGCGTATCTCGTCAAGAACGACAGCGTCGCCACCGCGTCGACGAAAACGTTCGGCGTGCGCTGGAACGGCACGCACGCCAGCGGCGACTGGAAATTCGGCTGGACGCTGGAGTACGCACATCAGAACGACTACGCCAACAATCCGGCGTCGCAGAACGCCGATTACCGCTTGATCGAACCGACGCTCACCTGGAGCGGCGTCACGTTCAAGGCCGGCGACGAAGTCATGGGCGGGAATGGCAAATACGGTTTCGCCACGCCGTTCGCGACCTTGCATGCCTTCGATGGCTGGGCGGACCGCTTCCTCACCACGCCGGTGGACGGCATCGACGACCGGTATCTCGGCGCGAACGGGACTATCGGCAAGGCGGCGTGGATGGTGGTTTGGCACGATTTCCATGCCGACCGTGGTGGACGCGCCTACGGCACCGAAGCCGACGCCATGCTGACCTATCCGCTGGCAGAGCACCTGACCGGCTTGCTCAAGCTCGCCGACTATCGCAGCGATGGTTTCAGCACGGACGAGACGAAACTCTGGGTGAGCGTCGAATACAAATTCTGAGGCGCCGCTTCAACCGGCGAAGCGCGCGAAAATCCCCCGCGGATCGTGCGCGATCGCGATGCTGACGATGAAACCGAATACCGCGAGCGCGGCGAAGAAGTACGCCGCGCGGCTCGCGCGCGAGCGCCCGCGCCGCAGCGCAAACACGCCGAGCACGATGTAGACCACGAGCAGCAGCACCTTGGCAGTGAGCCAGGATTGCACGAACGGATACTGGTGCAGGATCAACGTCAGCAGGACCGCCGCGCCGAGCAAGGTCGTGTCGATGAGGTAGGAAAGATGCTTCAGCGCCGGATGGTAAACGCGCACGGAATCGGCCAGCATCATCATTCCGCGCAACGTGAACAGGCTGCCGGAGAGAATGACGCAGGCGATGTGGACGAGCTTGATCTGCGGATAGAACGCGACGAGCATCCGCGCATTATCCGGG
>DASTAL010000011.1:0-9561 GCA_035712685.1 Rudaea sp.
CGCGTCGACGGATGGCGCGGCATCGGCGCCGGCCACCGCGGCTTGCAGTTTGGCGAGCGCGTCGGCGAGGAATTTGAAGTTGTGCGTATCGCGCGGCGGGTAGGCCCAGGCGTTATGCGGATTCGGCGCTTCGCGTACGCCTGAGAGCGCCGCCGCGCGTTCAAGCAGCCCGCTGATTTCACGGTCAAGCCCCTTGTCCGGCGCGTGCACTTTCTGCAAGGCTTGAACGACCGCGCCAGCCTCGCGCGCGGCAGCGGAGACCCGTGTGTTCTGCGCCTGGATCGACTGCGCCAGCGCGAACTGCTGCGCATAGGCCGTGGCCGGCAAGTTCACGCGCGGATCGGCCAGCACGCGCAGCGGCTGTTCCTGCTTGACCCCATCCACCGTCAGCACGACGCGGTAATCGCCGGGTGGCGCGAACAGGCCGTCCGCCCAGGGATCGGACTTCTCAATCGATGGCGGCGCCGGGTAATGCAGCGGCCAGACAAAGCGATGCGCGCCTGCGGCAGAGGACAAGGTGCTGTGGACATCCGCCCATTCCGGCGCTATCGGCGACTTCGCCGGATCGACGACCGCGACCGGGTCGGCGCTGGAATAATGTCGAACCAGCACGCCGGCCGAATCGAAAATATCCAGTGTAATCGCTGATTTGGATGCGGTTTTCAATGTGTAGTCGAGATAGGCACCCAACGGCGGGTTTGCTGCCATTGGTTCGTCCTTTGGCATTGGCGTTCCGGTGAATGCCGGTAGTCGGACTCGGTAGGCGGGTTCTGGTTTGAACAGCCAGAACGCTGCCTTTTCGACCTTGGCATCGAGCTGGCGCAACGCGGAGGCATCGTCCATGATCCAGATGCCGCGACCGTGCGTGGCGAGTACCAGGTCCGCACCGTGGATGGCGATGTCGCGCACCGATGTCGCGGGCAGGTTCAACTGCAGCGGCTGCCAGCGATCGCCATCGTCGAACGATACGTACACACCGCGTTCGCTGCCGGCGTACAGGAGTCCGCGGCGCTTGGGGTCGGCGCGGACCACGTTCACCGATTGATTCGACGGGATGCCGGCGACGACGAGTTGCCAGTTCTTGCCGCCGTCGCGGGTGCGGTAGATGTAGGGCTTCTGATCGTCGAGGCGGTGGCGGTCGACGGCCGCATAGGCGCTGTCCGCATCGAATGCCGACGCATCGATGATGCCGACCTTCGACCATGGCGTGAGTTGTTTCGGCGTGACATTGTCCCAATGCGTGCCGCCGTCGCGTGTGCGCCAGATCAACCCGTCGTCGGTACCGACCCAGATCAGGCCATCAGCGACGGGTGAGGGCGCGAGCGCATAAACCACTCCACGGCGTGGACCCTGGCCGAGATTGTCCGCGGCGGTGACGGGGTCGAGGTTTTTCGGCGTACCCGGGTCCTCGCGCGTGAGGTCGGGGCTGATCGGCTGCCAATGCTCACCGTGATCGTCAGTGCGGAACACGCGCTGGTTGGCGAAAAACAGCACATGCGGGTGGTGCGGCGAGAACACCAGCGGCAGCGTCCACGTGCCGCGGCTGAGTGCGGGCAGGGCCAGCGTGGGATCGACATTGCGCACCTGCTGCGTGCGCAGGTCGAGCTTGTCGACGCGGCCGCCGAACACGGTCTGCGGATCGTCCGGATCGGGTGCGATATTGTCGCTCTCGCCACCCACCGCGACTTCGTTGAATTCGCGCATGGTGATGCCGTCGCCGGAATTGCCACGGCTGGGCAGGGCGATGGCGCCGGAATCCTGCTGCGAGCCGTAAACCCAGTATGGAAAGCGGTTGTCGGTGCTGACGTGATAAATCTGCGCGGTTGGCTGGTTGTACCAGCTGCTCCAGGTCGCTCCGCCGTTCAGGGTGACGAGCGCGCCTTGGTCGACGCCCAGGATCTGCCGTTGCGGATCATTCGGATCGATCCACAGCGCGTGGAAGTCGTCGCCGGTGGGGTCGCCCTTGAGTGCGAGGAAGGTCTTGCCGCCATCATCCGAGCGCAGCACGATGGTGTTCATCGCGTAGACGCGGTCCGGATTCCGCGGGTCGGCCGCGATCTCGCCGAAATACCAGCCGCGTTGCCAGATGCGTGCGTCTCCAGTCGTCTTTACCCAATTTGCGCCGGCATCGTCGGATCGATACAGGCCGCCCTCGTCGCCATCAACGATGGCGTAGACGCGTTTCGGCGCGGCTTTGGAAATCGCAATGCCGATACGGCCAACATGCGCATCCGGGAATCCGTGACCCTTGATCTGCGCCCAGTGCGCGCCGCCATCGGTGGATTTGAACAATCCGGAACCCGGTCCGTTCGAGGGCGGATAGACGTTCCAAGGCGGTCGGCGCGTCTGCCACAACGCCGCGTAGATGATCGACGGATCGCCCGGTTCGAAGGCGAGATCGATCGCACCGGTGTCGGCATTGGGACCGAGCAGTTTCTGCCAGGTCTTGCCGCCGTCGCGCGAGGCGAACACGCCACGCTGTTCGTTCGACCCGTAAGGATGGCCGAGTGCGGCGACGTAAACATGCCGCGCATCGGCCGGATCGACGAGGATGCGCTCGATCTGCTGTGTGTCGGCGAGGCCGATGTGCGTCCAGCTCTTGCCGGCATCCGTGGACTTGTACATGCCCTCGCCCTGGGCGATGTCCGAGCGCATGTCCGCTTCGCCGGTACCCACGTAGATCGTCTTGGAATCGGATGGCGCGATTGCGATCGCGCCGATGGAACCTACCGATTCACTGTCGAAAGTCGGTTGCCAGGTGCGACCGGCATCATGCGTTTCCCATACGCCGCCGTTGACCGATCCGAAATAGAAATGCTGGGCGTCCGACGGATCGCCGGTCACCGCCAGCACGCGGCCGCCGCGGAACGGGCCGACCAGGCGCCAGTTCAAATTGCCGAATTGCGCCGTATCTGCGGCCGAAGCGGTGGCGGCGATGAACAGTAGCAGGGCGGTTGCGGCGCCATATCGGAACATGCGGTTTCCCCGGCAAGGCAATTCCGCATGATCGTTCAGGCAGTGGCGTTAGACAACCGGACAGAAGTCATGGCTGGATGTCATGAGCGCCTTGCTCAACCGTCGCGAGCGAAGGTAGATTTCGGGCCGCCGGAGCGCAGCAACCGGAGTTGACACGCTAGTCAATGAGGATTGCGAGCACCGCCGGAACGCAAGCTGCCGAGCGCAGCAGGTTGGCAAGGTGCGAGCAAAGAACCCGCCAGCCAAAGCCTATGGGGGGAGGGATCCTTCGGCTTCGTTGCGGCTGGCGGGTTTAAACGATCAACGGCGGGCGGACTTGACCGCTTTCTTGACCTGGGCGACGGTGCGCTTCATGGTCTGCTTGGCGGCGAGCTGCGCGTCTTCGAGCTCGCGCGCGAGGTCGGAAAGATCGTCGCGGGCGCGGCGCACAGTGTTGTTCATGACCTGGGTCAGGCCCGGGCGCAAGCCGCCGCCGGTGAGCTTGCGCACGTCGCGGTTGAGCTCATCCACGCGCTTGAGCAGGTCATCCAGTTCCTTCTTGCCGGGCACGCCGAGCTTGGCCAGCGCACGCGAGACGCGATCCTCGAATACCTGTTCCAATCGATCCCAGGTTTCCTGGGTGCGTTCGCGCACCTGGGTCACGCCGCTCTCGACCGCGTCGCGTACATCGTCTACCTTGCCGCTGGCCAGCTTGCGCGTCTTCTGTTCGATGTTGCTGCCTTCCTTGAGCAGCGTTTCGAACATGGAGCCGCCTTGCTCTTGCGCCTTGGCGAAGGCGCCCAGCCCGGCAAGCCAGATCTGCTGGGCCGATTCCATGATCGACTTGCCGCTCACGGCGCCTGACGGTTTGGCGAGCTTGGGCACCGGTTTGGCCAGCTTCGGTGCCGGTTTCGCCGCATGTTTCGATGTGTTCGCAGACTTGGCCTTCGCCGCGGCGGGTCTGGAAACCTTGGATTTCGCGGCCTTGGGCTTGGCCGATTTTGCCTTTGGTTTTGGCTTGCTCACGTTTCCCTCCTCCAATGAAAGTTCGAACCGGTAAAAGGCCGGACGCAGGCAGTGTGGCCGCCGTTGCTAGAATATTCACACTATCGCATATGTTGCAATGTGGATTTTTCCCCCGGTCAGCGCCAGGATCCGGGCGAGGGTGCTTGCAAGGCCGGATTGCCGCGCGTAGCCTGCGTTCCATGCCGGGCAGGGGGCTTCCATGGGTACGCTTGGCGGCGTTTGCCGCCATGCTGTTGTGCGTCTGCGGCATGGCCAATGCCGTCCCGGGCATCGTCGACGTGCGTTTCCGCAACTACAGCACGGGCGACGGCCTCTCGCAAGCCACGGCGATGGCGATGGCACAGGACGGTGCCGGTTTCCTTTGGATCGGCACCCAGGACGGCTTGAACCGCTTCGATGGCTACGGCTTCAAGGTCTATAAACACGTCCGCAGCCAAACCGGGACATTGAGCGACAACGCCATTACCGCCCTCGCCGCGGACAAGGATGGCTCGTTGTGGATCGGCACCCAGGCGGGTGGGCTGGATCACTACGATCCGGTGCTGGATCGATTCGAGCATTACGCATCCGATCCAATGCGCAGCGACAGTATTGCGTCAGAAAACATCACGGCACTGATGCTCGACCGGCGCGACTGGCTGTGGGTCGCCAGTACCGGTGGCAGATTGCAGTGGCTGGACCGCGTTACCCGCCATTTTCTGGACGCTCCCCTGGGCGATCAATCCATGCTCTCCAACGTGCGGGTCATGCGCCAGGCGCGCGACGGCTCGGTGCTGATCGGCAGCCGCGATGGCCTGTGGCAATGCGACATCAATGCCGGCAACCTGCACGAATTGCGTTTCGATCCGGCGCAGTCGCTGGACGTGCGCGCGCTGGCAGTCGGCCCGAGCGGGGACATCTGGGTAGCCACGACGGGCTCGGGCATATACCGGTTTTCGGAATCCGGCAAGGCCGTGGCCCGCTACCATTCGGGGGCCGGCGACGGGTATGCGCTGCCGGGCGACGAGATTCGCGGCCTGCAATTCGACCGCCGCTGGCGCCTGTGGGTGGCGACGAAAGCGAACGGCCTGTTGCGCATCGATCCGGATAGCGGCCGCATCGAGCAATATCGTCACGACCCGACCAATCCGCGCAGTCTTTCCGCCGATCGCCAGGAAAGCGTACTGATCGATCGCGACGGCCTGGTCTGGACGGGATCGTGGAACGATGGCATCAGCGTGCACGATCCTCGCACCGAAGCCTTCGTGAGCCTGCGTTCGGTTCCCGGCGATGCGCATACGCTGCCCGGCAATCCGGTCGTCGGTGCGCTTGCCAATCCGGATGGCACGTTGTGGCTGGGTTTTCCCAGCGGCGGCGGCATGGCGCGGTTCGATCCGCAGCATGGCGTGATGGAACGGTTCATGCCGGACGAGAACAAGGCTGACGCGTTGCCGGTGGCGTTGATCGAGCAAATCGCACGCGGCCACGATGGTAGCCTGTGGATTTCTACTGCCGGCGGTGGCCTGGTGCGCCTGCCGCCCGGCAGCTCGAAATTCGTGCGCTACCGGCACGATCCGAATGACCCCACGAGTCTGGCCAGCGACGACCTGCTTTATGCCATGGAGGATCGCAAGGGGACCTTGTGGGTGGGCAGCGTCGATGCCGGCCTCGACGAATTGTGCGAGGGCTGCAAGGGCTTTCGCCATCACCAGCATGAATCCGCCAATCCGGACAGCATCGGCTTCGGCCCAGTCGCCTGCGTGCTGGAGGACAGGAACGGCGCACTGTGGATTGCCCTGCGTCCCGGTGGCCTCGACCGTTACGATCGCGGCAGCGGGCGTTTCGAGCATTTCCGCCCTGATCAGCACGATCCGCAATCGCTAAGCAACGACACCATCACCACGTTCCTGCAGGACAGCGGCGGTGACATCTGGGTCGGCACGCAAGGCGGCGGCATCAACCACCTGCTGCCGGGCAGCTATGCCAATCCCCGGTTCGAGACGATTTCCAGCGCCGAAGGGCTGGCCGCGGATGCGATCGGCAGCATCGTCGAGGATGACCGGCACGCGCTGTGGATCAGCACGACGGCCGGCATCAGCCGCTACGACCCGTCCAGCCGCCACATCGTCAATTTCGGCCCGACCGCCGGCACGCTCACGCAGGGTTATTACATCAACGTGGCGACACAGTTGGCGGATGGGCGCATCCTGTTCGGCGGGCTATCCGGGGCGACGTTGTTCCAGCCGGAACAGATCGAACTGCCACCGATTCCGGCGCCCATCGTTACCGATGTGCTGCTCAACAACCAGCCGGTCAAGCTCGATTGGCAGGATCCCAAGTCGCCGCTCAAGGCGGCAGCGTGGACCGGAGGCACGGTCACGTTCGGCTACCGCCAGCGCAACATCGGCTTCGAATTCAGCGCTTTCGGATTCGCCGATCCGCGCTCGGTCCAATATTCGTACCTGCTCGAGGGTCACGACGAGCAGTGGATAGACACCGATGCCTCGCGCCGCTTCGCTACCTACACGGACCTGCCCGCCGGCGATTACCTGCTGCGCGTGCGCGCGCGGCGCGCGGGATTCCCCTGGAACACCCGCGACGCGCGGATGTCCGTGCGCGTGTTGCCCGCACCGTGGGTTTCGCCGCTTGCCATCCTGGGCTACTGCAGCGCACTGGTGCTGGTCGTCGGCATCGGCGGCTGGCGCACGCGCGAAAGCTGGAAGCGCCAGGAACGCTCGCGCGAGGCGATCCGCGCCAGCGCCGAACGGCTCAAATATGCGTTGTGGGGCAGCGGTGGCGAGTTGTGGGACGTCGACCTGCGCACCGGCGCGTTCGTGCGCGAGAATCGGCTGCCCGACCTGAAGGTTTCGCAAATGCTGCGCGACGAGACGGTGGCATCCTACGAGCCGTTCGTGAATGCCGAAGACTTGCCGGCGTTCCGGCGCGATCTCGTCGCGCATCTGAAAGGCGAAACGGCGTTCCTCGAGACCACCTATCGCACGCAGGACGTAAACAACGAGTGGCGCTGGATGCTGACCCGCGGGCGCGTGGTTGAACGCGATGCCGGCGGACGCGCGCTGCGCATGGTGGGGACCACCCAGGACATCACCACGCTCAAGCGTGCCGAGGAATCGCTGCGCGAACTGAACGAGGAACTCGAATCGCGCGTGGACGCGCGCACCGTGGACCTGCGTCGCGCGAACGCCGAGTTGCGGCAGACGCTGGAGCAACTGACGCAGGCGCAACGGCAGCTGATGGAATCGGAAAAAATGGCGGCGCTCGGCGGCCTGGTGGCAGGCATCGCCCACGAGATCAATACGCCGCTGGGCGTGACCGTGACCGCGGCGTCGCACCTGCGCGAGGAGGCGATGCGCATTACGCGCGCGGCGTCGCTCGATCCCGGCGATATGGCCGGATTCCACGCCACGGTCGGCGAGAGCTCGGAGATCATCCTGCGCAACCTGCAGCGCGCCGACCGCCTGATCAAGAGTTTCAAGCTCGTCGCGGTCGACCAGACCACGGAAGAACGTCGCCGCATCGAACTCGGCGCCTATCTGAACGAAATTCTAATTTCGCTCGGCCCGAGCCTGAAGAAGGCGCATCACGCCGTCGGCATCGACTGTCCGGAACCGGTCTGGATCGACACCTATCCGGGCGCGTTGTACCAGATCGTCAGCAACCTCGTGATGAATTCGCTGCATCACGCGTTCGCGCCGGAACAATCCGGCGCGATCACTGTTGGCGCCCGCCTGAACGGCGGCGTGGTCGAATTGATTTACCGCGACAACGGCATCGGCATGAGCGACGAAGTGCGGGCGCGCATCTTCGAGCCGTTCTTCACCACCCGTCGCGGGCAGGGTGGTTCCGGGCTCGGCTTGCACGTGGTCTATAACCTGGTGACGCAACTGCTCAAGGGCAGCATCCGCGTCGTCAGCGCGCCGGGTGCCGGCACCGCGTTCGAGATCTTCCTGCCGCAGGGTGCCGGCTGAGTTCAGTCCGGAATCTGTCCGCGCACCGCCTGCACCCGATCCCAGTTTTCGAACAGCAGTTCGACCAGGCGCGGCTCGAATTTCACGCCGCTTTGCTCGACGATGAAGGCGCGAATGTCCTCCGCCGGCCAAGGCTCCTTGTAACAACGCCGGCTGCCGAGCGCATCGAAGACATCGGCGAGCATGGTGATGCGTCCGCCGATGGGAATGTTTTCGCCGCTCAGGCCGCGCGGGTAGCCGGAACCGT
This sequence comes from Rudaea sp., assembly GCA_035712685.1. GTDB lineage: Bacteria > Pseudomonadota > Gammaproteobacteria > Xanthomonadales > Rhodanobacteraceae > Rudaea. The sequence continues at coordinate 8,197 of DASTAL010000011.1, forward strand.
CCCAGTTTTCGTGGTGCGACATCGCGATCTCGGCCGCGAGCTGCAGCAGCGGGCGTTGCGACATGGACAGCAGCCGGGCGCCGAGCTCGGCGTGTGTGCGCATGATCGCCGTTTCCTCGGGCGTATGCGTTCCCGGCTTGTTGAGCACGGCGTCGGGAATGCCGACCTTGCCGATGTCGTGCAGCGGCGAGGCCGTGCGCAAGGCGTCGGTGGTCTTCTCGTCCAGGCCGTAGAACTGGCCGAGCAACTCGGAGATCATGCCAACGCGCTTGACGTGGGCGGCGGTTTCCCACGACCGCGTCTCGGCGGCGCCGGCGAGCAGGTGCACCATTTCGAGCTGGCTGTCGAGCAGGTCACGGTTCAGGTGCAGGTTCTCGTAGGCGACCGAAATGTTGGTCGCGAATACCTCGAGCAAGCGATGCGTCAGTTCGTTGCCGGGCTGGCTCTCGCCGACGTAGACCAGGTTTTCCTGCGCACGCATGTCGCCGACGAACAACACGAAATGATCATCGCCGAAGACATGCTGGCGATTGCTGATGGCGTGGCGCATCGAAGCGGTGATTTTCGGCGCGAGTTTCTCGTCGGCGTTGCGACCGGCCAGGCTGCGGTAGCCGCCCGTGGCCGCCGCGACCGGCAAATGCCCCGACGCCGTCGTGCCGACGCTGGCCACGCGGCAGAACAGCGCGCCACGCGTGCCGCCGACCAGGTCGGCGATCTGCTCCATCGCGGCGATAGCGAAGCGCTGCGAATGTTCGTGCGAGAAGATGTAGGTGGATGCGTCGATGACGCGCTCCAGGCCGCGCCGGCTGGCCTCGATCATGCGCATGTCGCGGTAGCTGCGCAGCGCCGCGAACATGGTCGTGGCGAGTTTCTGCGCGGTGAGTTCGGTCTTTTCCTTGTAGTCGTTGATGTCGTAGTTCGCGATGACGTGCTGTTCCGGCGCCTGCCCGGGCTGGCCGGTGCGCAGCACGATGCGTACGAACTGGTTGCCGTGGCGCTCGCGGATGGTCCGCACCAGGTCGAGGCCGGCCTTGTCGGTTTCCATTACCACGTCGAGCAACATGACGGCGATGTCCGGATGCTCGCGCAGCATCGCCTCGGCCTGGGCCGCGGAGTGCGCGTTGAGGAATTGCAGGGGACGCTCGGCGAAACGGAAGTTGCCCAATACCAGGCGCGTTACCGCGTGCACCTCGGGCTCGTCGTCGACGACCAGCACTTTCCATGGCGGTTGGCGTGGGGTCTCTGCCAAGTGCCGCACGGTGTTGCTGAGAGCGTTCATGATCCACCCCCGTTCCGTGGATGCCCCGAGTGTAGCGCAGAAAACGCAGCGCCAGGCAATCCTTGTCCGGACAGGTTTCGTGACTG
>DASTAL010000012.1:0-2949 GCA_035712685.1 Rudaea sp.
CCGTCGCGCGGCGGAATGCAGTTCATGTTGCCGGCGACCGGCTCGACGATCAGGCCGGCGATTTCATCGCCCGCTTGGGCGAAGAGTTCCTGCGCGGCATCGAGGTCGTTGTACGGCAACGTCAGCGTGAGATCGGCCAGCACCTTGGGCACGCCGGGCGACGTCGGTACGCCGAAGGTGAGCGCGCCGGAACCGGCCTTGACCAGGAAGCTGTCGCCGTGGCCGTGATAGCAGCCTTCGAATTTCACGATCTTGTCGCGGCCGGTGTAGCCGCGCGCGACGCGGATCGCCGACATCGTCGCCTCGGTGCCGGAATTGACCATGCGCAACATCTGCATGGATGGCACCAGGCGCGCGATCGTTTCGGCCATCGTCACTTCGGCTGGGCAGGGCGTGCCGAAGGACAGGCCGGCACGCACGGCATGTTCGACGGCGGCGCGTACCCTGGGATGATTGTGGCCGACGATCATCGGCCCCCACGAACCGACGTAGTCGATGTAGCGCTTGCCTTCGACATCCCACAGACAGGCACCGTCGGCATGGTCGGTGAAGAACGGTTCTCCGCCGACCGAGCGGAATGCGCGTACCGGTGAATTGACGCCGCCCGGCAGTCGGGGCAACGCGCGCTGGAAGAGTTCGTGATTCGTAGGCATGTGGGTATCTACTTCTGGAATTGACTCGCGTAGCGGCGTGCCGCGTCCGCGACATCGGATGGACCGAATACGCCTGAAATGGCGGCGACGAAATCGGCGCCCGCCGCGATCAATGGCGCTGCATTGTCCGGTGTAATGCCGCCGATCGCCACCAACGGTTTGCCCAAAGCTTTGGCATCGCGCAGCAGGTTGGCCTGGGCGCGGCGGTTATGCGGTTTCGTGGCCGAGGGATAAAACGCGCCGAATGCAAGATAGTCCGCGCCGGCCGCGGCCAGCTTGCGCGCACGTTCGAGCGAGTCGTAGCAGGAAACGCCGATGATGGCACTGCTGCCGAGCCGGCATCGCGCGGCGGCGATGTCCGCATCGTCCTCGCCCAGGTGCACGCCCGCGGCGCCGATCCCGGCGGCGAGTTCGACATCGTCGTTGACGATCAGTGGCACGCGATGTCGGGCGCACAGCGCGGCCAGCGCACTGGCTTCGTCGTGACGGCGCGAGTGGTCCGACGTCTTGTCCCGGTATTGCAGGACCGCGGCACCGCCTTCGATCGCGGCCGCGCAGGCATCGACGAGATCGGCGCGCGGGCCGTCGGTGATCGCGTAGAGTCCGCGCGCGGGAAATGCAGGAATGTGCATGATCGCAAGTGTAGCGGGTAGAATATGCGGCCGAAATTCCTGTGTCGCCCCGATATTTTCGATGAACGCCCTACTTCAATCCGACAACGTACCCTTCCGCAGCTTCATGTGCGTGGTCTGCGGCTTCATCTACAACGAGGCGGAGGGCTGGCCCGCGGATGGCATCGCGCCTGGCACGCGCTGGGAAGACATTCCCGAAACCTGGACCTGTCCCGATTGCGGCGTGACGAAATCGGATTTCGAGATGATCGAAGTTAGTTGAGCCGCGGCATCGCCGCACCCAACTCCGCCAGTTTCAGCGCGATTTCCTCGGCATCGTCGGCCTGCGGCATCAGGGCGAGGTAACGCTGCCAATCTTCGCGCGCCCCGCGCACGTGGCCCAGATGCAGGTAACACATGCCGCGATCGCGGTATTCGGACACCCCGAGGGCGTCGAGGATGAGCAAGCGATCGCAGCAGCGCACGGCCTTGTCCCATTGTTCGCGCTCGGCGTAGACGCCTTTGAGGTTACGCAACATGCGCGTGAGGATCGCGCGATGGGTGGCCGGTTCCAGCATCCGCGCCAATCGGTCGTCATCGAGTTCCTGCGCGTCGGTATGCGCACGTGCGCGACGGCGCAATTCGGCGACGTCGAGCGAGCGGCCCTTTTGGTAGGGATCGAGCACGACCATGCCTTCCTCGAGCGGCAGGCGCACGAGGAAATGCCCCGGGAACGAGATGCCTTCCAGCGGCACGCCCAGGCGCCGCGCCAACTCGATCTGCACCACGGCGAGCGAGATCGGATTGCCCATGCGCCGGTCGAGCACGTCGTTCAGGTAGCTGTTGCGGGGATCGTAGTAATCGCGGTCGTCACCACAGAACCCGAGTTCGTCGTAGAGAAAGCGGTTGATCGCTTGCAGCTGCGCCGCACTCTCGCTGCTCTTGGGCAATGTGCGCAGGCGCCGGGTGTATTCGTGCAGGTGCGATTCGTAGGCGGCCGCATCGAGGGCCGGGTATTCGTCCTTGGCGATCAGCAAGGCGGTGGCAAACAGCGGGATGTCGGCATCGTTGGCATTGCGCAGGTCCTGCCAGGCATCGTGCATCGCCCATCTCCGGCAGCGGCGGTGCCGCGTTGCCACGATCTTACGCGAAGCACGCGCCGGCGCAAGGTCTGGCCGCGATGCCCGCGAATTGCCCGTTGCGTGTCACGAACATTGCATCTGCGTTTGCTGTAATGCGCATGCAAAGTTCGGGAGAAAGACCATGCTGCAATTCGTGCCGCTGACCGACGAGATGCTTTATGCGCAGGACGTCGCGCTCCTGCGGCTTGTGCCATACCAATGCGGCTTGCCGTGCGCGCGCGACGATCAGCGATGCACGTCCAACGCATCGCCCGGTTTGACGCCGAGCCTGTCCGCCGTACCGGCATTGAGTTCGAGCACGTACTGCGCGGCGCCTTCCGACGGGTAACCCGGGCAATTGTTGCCGGAGTTCAGGCAGGGCGGCACGCGCTGCTGCACGCTGACCAATTTATAATTTTGGTCAAAGTATAAAATGTCCAATGGAATGTGCGTGTTCTTCATCCAGAACGTGCGCATTTGCGCGTCGTCGAACACGAACAGCATGCCGTGGTCGGCGGGCATGCTCTCGCGGAACATCAGGCCGCGTTCGCGCGCGGCTTCGTC
>DASTAL010000013.1:0-5981 GCA_035712685.1 Rudaea sp.
CGGCGCGGGCGCTTCCAGACAATGGATCGACTCGCCCTTCGAGCTGACGATGCCGGAACCGTAGATGCGCAGGCCGTCGTCCTGCTTGATCAGCCCGAACTCGACCGTGTACCAGTACAGGCGCGTGAGGTTGACCAGCGCATCCGCGCCGATGCCGTGCGCCTTGACGCCGCCGCAGCCATAGGCCTGCATGTAGTCGGCGAATTCCCGGTTGAGCAGCAGCGGCACGTGGCCGAACAGGTCGTGGAACAGGTCGGGTTCGCTGATGTAGTCGATCTGGTCCGGGCGGCGGATCCACCAGGTCACCGGAAAACGCCGGTTCGCGAGGTGATCGAAGAACGTGAGTTCCGGCAGCAGGCCCTCGACGCCGACCAGTTCCCAGCCGGTCGCTTTCTTGAGCACGCGATTGAGTTCGTCGAATTTCGGGATCGCGTCCGGCGACATGCCGAACTTGCGCTGGTTGTCGAGGAATTCGCGTGCGGCACGACCGACCAGGACGTCCTGCTGGCGCTCGAACAGACGCGCCCAGGTCGCGTGGTCTTCGGGCGCATAACTCGCCCAGGGTTGCTCGACCACGGCCGTCGTGTAGACCGGCACATTGCCCTTGTCGGTTTGCAGGTGCTCGACGCGGCGTGGCTGGGCGTTCATGGCAAGCAGGGTTGCAACGTTGCGTGCAATGCTACTACTGCGGCTGCGCAAACACGAATCGGCGCAGTGCGTGTGCGTTGCCGCGCAACCGTTTCCCCGACTCCCGCGCGGTCCGGGCGCTTCGATGCGCGACACGGCGTCGCGGAGACATCGCGAAGCGCGCCGGTTTTCACGGCGGCGCATCGGCCAGGCGATAGCCCACGCCGACTTCGGTCAACAGATAGCGCGGACGCGCCGGGTCGGGCTCGATCTTGTGGCGCAGGGCGCGCAGGTAGATGCGCAGATAATGCGGCGACTCGACGTGCGTCGCGCCCCAGACTTCGCGCAGCAGCTGGCGGTGCGTCATCACCTTGCCGCGGTGCCGGGCGAGGATGGTCAGCAGTTTGTATTCGATCGGAGTCAGGTGGATGTCGATGCCGTCACGCTGCACGCGCCGCGCGGCGAGATCGATGGCCAGGGCGCCGATTTCGATGCGCACTTGCGGTTGTTCGCCGAGCCGTGTCGCCACATGGCGCTGCGCGACGCGCAGGCGCGCGAGCAATTCGCCGACGCCAAACGGCTTGCTCAGGTAATCGTCGGCACCGCGGTCCAGTGCGGCGACCTTGTCCGCTTCCTGGCTGCGCGCGGACAGCACCACGATGGCGCGCGTGTACCACGCCCGCAAACGCTCGATGACCTCCAGACCCGAAATGTCGGGCAAGCCCAGGTCGACGATGACGATGTCCGGCAGGCGCAGCGTCGCCAGGCGCAGGCCCTCCGTACCGGTCGTGGCCATGTCCAGCGCGTAGTCGTGGGCCTCCAGCGCCGCGGCGAGAAAGCGTCGGATCTGCGGATCGTCCTCGATCACGAGGATCTTCGCCTGCGGCGCGTTCATGGCGGAGCCGCGGGCGGCGCTGGCTCGCGCGGCAGCGTAAAGGCGAATTCGGCGCCGCCTTCGGGCAGGTTGCGCGCGCGGATTTCCCCGCCGTGCGCGTCGACGACGGCCTTGCAAATGGCAAGGCCGAGGCCGAAACCGCTTTGCGCCGATTCGTCGCGGGCACGGTGGAACGCCTCGAAGACCCGGCGTTCCTCGCCGGCCGGCAATCCGGGCCCGGCATCGGCGACGCGCACCTCGACCAGTGCCGGCCAGGCGCGCACGGCAATCCGGATCGGCGTGCCGGGCGGCGTGTGCTTGTGCGCGTTTTCCACGAGGTTGAAGATCACCTGTTCGACCATGACCTCGTCGCAGCGCACGAGCGGCAGGTCCGGCGGCAGGTCGACCGCCACTTCGCGCTGGCCCAGCACGTCGCCCAGCCGGCCCAGCACCGCGCCGATCAGTTCATCCAGCGCCACCCACTCGCGCTTGAGCCGCACCGGGCCGGAGGTCAGCCGGGTCAGGTCCAGCAGGTTGCCGACGAGCCGATGCAGGCGCTGTGCTTCGGCGAGCAGGGCGGTGAGCAGCGAACGGCGGCGTTCTTCGCTCAGCGCCGTCGATGCGCTGTCCAGCAGCGTGGATGCCGAGCCGATGATGCCGGCGAGCGGCGTGCGGAAGTCGTGCGAGATCGAAGCGAGCAGCAGGTTGCGCAGGCGCTCGGCTTCGATCTGGCGGTCGGCGCTGCGCGCGTCCAGCGCGAGTTGCACCCGCTCCATCGCGATGGCGGCCTGGCTGACGAGCGCCTCGAGCAGGTGCATCTGCTCGGGGATTTCGAGTTGGCGCGGATCGCGCGGACGCAGGCCGAGCACACCGATGCAGCGTTGCGGCGCGTTCAACGGCAGGTACACCGCGTCCGCGCTGGCCAGCGTGTGGGTGCCGCAGCCGGCGCTTTCGCGATGATCGTGCGCCCATTGCGCGATGCCGAGGTCGTTGCCGGGGACCGGATAGCGCATCACATGCGCGGGCGTGGCGCCGCGCGTGCAGAAATGCGTCGGGTCGAGGATGTGGCCTTGCACGTCCGGAAGCAGCACAGCCGCCTCGCCATCGATGGCTGCCAGCACATGCCGCACGAGGATCGTGCCGAGTTCGGCAAGGTCGCGGCTGTGCATCAATTCGCGGCTCAGCGTGAACAGCTCGCCGGTGCGCCGTTCGCGCTGGCGCGCGATCGAAGCCTGGCGCCGGCCGCGCGCGGTGAGCTGGCTGATCAGCAGGGCGGTGACCAGCATGACCGCGAACGTGATCAGGTACTGCGCGTCCGAGACGGCAAAGGAATAGCGCGGCGGCACGAACAGGAGATCGAACAGGCCAACGTTCAGCACCGCCGCCATCACCGAGGGACCGCGCCCGAAGCGCGCCGCGACGAAGACGGTGCCGAGCAGATAGATCATGACCAGGTTGGCGCGTTCGATGTGGCCGAACAATGCCGCGCACAACAGCGTAACGCCAGCAACGACGAGTGCACTTTGTGCATAAGCAAAGGGCTTGCTCGTACGCCTCGGCAGGCGGCGCGCGACCGGAGCCGATGCCTCCGGTCCACCCGTGATCACGTACACATCGATCGCTCCGCTGCCCCGGATGATCTCGTCGACGAGCGAGGATTTCAACCGATCGCGCCAGCGCGGCCGGCTCGGTTTGCCGACGATGATCTTGCTGACGTTGCGCGCGCGCGCGAACGCCAGCAATTCGGCGGCGACCGATTCGCCCGAGAGGTTGGCGGTCTGCGCACCGAGCGACTCGGCCAGCTTGAGCGTTGCCAGCACGCGGTCGCGCGCGCTGCGATCGAGCGCGGCGGCCAATGCCGGGGTCTCGACGTAGACCGCGATCCACCCGCTGTGCAGCGCCGTCGCCAGGCGTCGCGCCGCGCGCACGACGCGCTCGGACAGCGGGTCGGGTCCGACGCACACCAGCACGCGCTCGGCCGCGGCCCAGACGTCGCGGATCGCATGACGCTCGCGGTAGGCGCGCATCGCCGCGTCGACCCGGTCCGCGGTGGCGCGCAGGGCGAGCTGGCGCAGCGCGATCAGGTTGCCCTCGCGGAAAAAGGAGTCCAGCGCGGAACCGATTTTCGCTTCGGCGTAGATCTTGCCCTCGCGCAGCCGCTGCAGCAGTTCGTCCGGCGGCAGGTCGACGAGTTCGACCTCGTCGGCGCCGTCGAATACCTTGTCGGGAACGGTTTCGCGCACCTGCACGCCGGTAATTTGCGCGACCAGGTCGTTGACGCTTTCCACGTGCTGCACGTTGACCGTGGTGAAGACGTCGATGCCGGCGGCGAGCAATTCCTCCACGTCTATCCAGCGCTTCGGATGGCGCGCGCCGGGATGGTTGGTGTGGGCCAGCTCGTCGACCACGAGCAAGGCGGGATGACGGCTCAGCGCGGCATCGAGGTCGAATTCGTTCAGGCGGATGCCGCGGTGTTCGAGTTCCTGCGGCGGCAGGACCTCCAGGCCGTCGAGCAACGCCTCGGTCTCGGGCCGGCCGTGCGGTTCGACGTAGCCGACCACGACGTCGGTGCCGGCGGCTTTGAGCGCGCGCGCTGCCTCGAGCATGGCGTAAGTCTTGCCGACGCCCGGAGCCGCGCCGAAGAAAATCTTCAGGCGTCCGCGCCGTGCGCGCGCATCGTCCTCGTGCAGGCGCGCGAGCAACGCGTCGGGATCGGGGCGATCTGCGGAAGGATTCGCCGACATGGCGGCATCATGCCGCAACTTGCGCCGCGCTTACCACTTGCTGTCGAGCATCAGGTTGAGTTTCAGCACGTTCACGCGCGGCTCGCCCAGGATTCCGAACTGGCGACCCGAGGTGGCGCGGTCGACGAGCCGGGTCACGGCGTCGACCGACATCCCGCGCGCCCGCGCCACGCGCGCGATCTGGTACCTGGCCGCTGCCGGCGAAATGTCAGGGTCCACGCCTGAAGCCGACGCGGTGACGAGATCGACCGGGACCGGCGCGGTGTTGCCCGGATCGGCGGCATGCAGCGCGTCGATGCGCTGCCTGACCGCGTCGATCAGGGACGGATTGGTCGGCCCCAGGTTCGACGTGCCGGACGACGACGGATTATCGGGAAACGGCGACGTCGCCGACGGCCGCGGCCAGAAGTACTTCGGATCGGTGAACGACTGTCCGATGAGCTCGGAGCCGAGCGGCTTGCCGTCCTTTTCCATCACGCTGCCGTTCGCGGTGTGCGCGAACGCCACCTGCGCGATGCCGGTGACGACGAGTGGATAGACGGCGCCGGTGACCAGCGTCATCAGCACGAGCATCACGATCGATTGTCGGATGAGCTTGAGCATGGCATGCCTCTCAGAAAGTGCCCTGGAGCATCATGAAGCCGCGGCTGCCGCCGACGTTTTTCGTGTCGGTGGGATCGAGGAAGCTCGCCGTGTGTTCGTAGAACGATTTGTTGGTGACATACGTCGCGCCGACGCTCACGTTCCAGTGCGCGGAAAATTGATATTTCAGCGTTGCGCCGAAATCGCCGTAGCTCGGATCGAGCAGGCCCGCCGACGTGATCAGGTTCGCGGGGATATCCGTGTGCGCCGCGTGCAGCGCAAGGCTCCATTCGCTCGGCAGCGGAATCGCCGCATCGAGTTGCAGATAGCCCGTGCCTTTGGAATCGCCGTCGTAGCCTTGCTCGGTGTCGATCGCGAAATAATCGGTGAGCGAACGCGAGTATTTGAGCGTCAACCATTTCCAGGTCAACGCCGCGTTCGCCTCGAGCGTGTTGAACGAGCGCCGCGCGAGCCGCGGTTTGGCTTCGTCGAGATTGCCGCCCTGATAAACGTATCCGTACAGCCCGACGCGCCACGACCAGTCGTCGTTGAAATTCGCGCCGTAGTTCGCGTAGAGATCCAGTTCCATCGCGCTGCCCGGATAACTGCGTTCGCTGATGCTCGAGGCCCAGAATCCGGCAACGAAACCATTTTTCATGTTCAGGTCGGCGCCGCCCTGGATTGCCGGATGGCCCCAGGTCTGCGTGATGCCGCGGAACACGTAGTCGGAGACGACCGCCAGGTTGCCGGTGATTGCATACGGCGCTTCGGGCGCGTTGGCGACATCCTGCGCCAGTGCGAGCCGGCACATCGGCAGTGCCACGAGAAGGAAAATGGATGGGGTACGAGTGGCCATGACTTCTTCCTCACGCCAGCCCGAGCAGCACCAGCAACAGGTCGATGAGCTTGATGCCGACGAACGGCACGAGGATGCCGCCGATGCCGTAGATGAGCAGGTTTCGCCGCAGCAGCGCGCCGGCGCCAAGCGCGCGCGAGCGCACGCCCCTGAGCGCGAGCGGAACCAGGAAAATGATGATCAGCGCATTGAAGATCACCGCCGACAGGATCGCGCTCTGCGGCGTGGCGAGGTGCATCACGTTGAGCGTGTTGAGCGACGGATAGGTGCTCGCAAAGGCGGCCGGTATGATCGCGAA
>DASTAL010000014.1:0-1046 GCA_035712685.1 Rudaea sp.
GGATGCGTCGCCGCACGGAAGCGCGTCACTTCGGCCAGCTTCGTCTCGATGTAGGCATCGATGAAGTCGTCGCTGAACACGCCGCCGGCCTTGAGGAAGGCACGATCCTTGTCCAGTGCCTCGAGCGCCTGGTCCAGGCTCGAACACACCTGCGGGATGTTCTTTTCCTCTTCCGGCGGCAGGTCGTACAGATCCTTGTCCATCGGCGCACCCGGATCGATCTTGTTGAGGATGCCGTCGAGGCCCGCCATCATCAGCGCGGTGAACGCCAGGTAGCCGGAATTCATCGGATCGGGGAAGCGCACTTCGATGCGCCGCGCCTTGGGCGAATGCACGAACGGGATGCGGCAGCTCGCCGAGCGGTTGCGCGCCGAATACGCCAGCATCACCGGTGCCTCGAAGCCCGGCACCAGGCGCTTGTAGCTGTTCGTGGTGGAATTGGTGAACGCGTTGATCGCGCGGGCGTGCTTGAAGATGCCGCCGATGTAATACAACGCGGTCTGCGACAGGCCGCCATACAGGTCGCCGGCAAACAGGTTCGTGCCGCCCTTGGCCAGGCTCTGGTGCACGTGCATGCCGGAGCCGTTGTCGCCGACGATGGGCTTGGGCATGAAGGTGACGGTCTTGCCGTGTGCATGCGCGACGTTCTTGAGCACGTACTTGAGCGTGAGCAGCTCGTCGCCCTTGTGCACGAGCGTGCTGAACTTGGTGCCGATCTCGCATTGGCCGGCGGTGGCGACTTCGTGGTGGTGCACTTCCACGGTCAGGCCGACCTGTTCGAGGATCTTGCACATCTCGCCGCGCAGGTCGCCGAGCGAATCCACCGGCGCGACCGGGAAGTAGCCGCCCTTCACGCCCGGGCGGTGGCCGGAGTTGCCGCCTTCGAACTCGCGGTTGGAACTCCACGCCGCTTCTTCGGATTCGATCTCGAACGAAGCGCCGCGCATGTCGTTGCTCCAGCGCACCGAGTCGAAGATGAAGAATTCCGGTTCCGGACCGAAGAACGCGGTATCGGCAACGCCGGTCGATTTCAGGTAAGCCTCGGC
>DASTAL010000015.1:0-3575 GCA_035712685.1 Rudaea sp.
AACAGCCAGGCCTTGCCGACGTGACCCTTGCCGCCTTCGGGATCGGCTTGCAGCACGTTGTCCAGCCAGATGAAGAAGAACGACGTGCCGATCCACATGATGCCCGCCATGACGTGGAACCAGCGGATCGCGAGGTTCAGCCAGCTGTCGATGTTGAAATCCATTTTTCAGCTTCCGCGATACGTGCCGTAGCTCCACGGCGTGACCAGCAGCGGCACGTGATAGTGCGCGCCCAAATCGGCGATGCCGAAGCGGATCGTGATGCGATCCAGGAACGCCGGTTCCGGCAGCCTCACGCCCTGCGCGCGGAAATATTCGCCGGCGTGGAAGTCGAGTTCGAAAATGCCGGTGGCGAACGCCGCGCCAGCCAGCAGCGGGCCGTCGAGGCGACCGTCGGCATTCGTCGTCGCGGACTTGAGCGGCACGCGGGAGTCGCCGGCGATCGCGAACAAGTCGATCGCGAGTCCCGCTGCCGGCTTGCCGCCGTGCGTGTCGAGTACGTGTGTGGTCAGTTGTCCCATGGCGCGCCCTTCCTATGCAAGGTACGCAAAATACAACACAAATACCGCCAGCAGCACGTACATCATCGGATGCAGCTCGCGGCGGCGCCCGGCAGCGAGCATCGTGACCGGATAGGCAATGAGACCCAGCGCGATGCCGTTCGCGATGGAGTAAGTCAGCGGCATGCCGAGCAGGGTCAGGAACGCGGGCACCGCGATTTCGAGTTTCGTCCACCGGATTTCGCCGAGCGCCGAGACCATGAGCACGCCGACCAGAATCAGCGCTGGCGCGGTCACGTTGGCGGTGACCACGGCAAGCAGCGGCGAGAAGAACAGCGCCAGCGCGAACAGGACCGCGACGACCAGCGTGGAAAACCCCGTGCGTGCACCGGAGGCGACGCCGGCGGCCGATTCGATGTAGGCCGTGGTCGGCGACGAGCCGATGATCGCGGCGGCGACGATGGACGACGAATCGGCCAGCAGGGCGCGGCCGGCGCGCTTCAACTTGTTGTTCTCCAGCAGGTCCGCCTTGCTGGCGACGGCGATCAAAGTACCGGCGGTATCGAAGAATTCGACGAACAGGAACGTCAGCACGACAATGAGCATGTTCGTGCTGAACACGCCGGCAGGATCGGCGACGATGCGCTCGATGGCGACGCCGAACAGGGGTGCGATGCTCGGGATCTGGTCGACGATGCCGGCCGGTGGCGCAATGATGCCGGTCACGACGCCCAGAATCGCCGTCGCGGCCATGCCGAAAAAGATCGCGCCGGGAACGCGGCGCAACAGCAGGGCGGTCGACACCGCCAGGCCGAACAGCGTGAGCAGCGTGCCCGGCGCGGTGAGATGGCCCAAACTCACGATCGTCGCCTTGTTGGCGACGACGACACCGGCATTCTCGAAACCGATGAGCGCGATGAACAGGCCGATGCCGCAGGCGGCGGCGAGCTTCAAGTCCTCGGGGATGGCATCGAGGATCGCCTCGCGCAGCTTGAGCGCCGTGATCAACACGAACGCGATGCCCGACAGCAGCACGCCGACCAGCGCCATCTGCCAGCTCATGCCCATGCCGAGCACCACGGTGTAGGCGAAGAACGCATTCAGCCCCATGCTCGGCGCAACCGCGACCGGATAGCGCGCGACAAACGCCATCAGCAGGCAGCCGACGATCGAGGCCAGCGCCGTGGCGGTGAACAACGCCGGCTTGTCCATGCCCGTCGCGCCGAGGATCGCCGGGTTGACGAACAGGATGTAGGCCATGGCCAGGAACGTCGTCACGCCGCCGATGATTTCTCGCCGGTAGTCCGTTCCCTCTTCGGCAAAGCGGAAGAAGCGTGCGATGAAATCGCGGTCGGGTGACGCCGCGGCGTTGTTGGTCATTGCTTGTCCCCCGTGTTGCTCCGTTGTATCGAATGCTAGCCGCGCAAGCGACCCTTGGCCATGGCCGGTCGCAGTCAGCGCATGGCTCGGCGATCCGCAAGCCACTGCGCCACGATACTCACGGCGATCTCCGGCGGCGTGTCGCTCTTCATCGGTAGGCCGATGGGGCCATGGATGGCGCCGATGCGTTCCTGCGCGATGCCGCGCGCGGCGAGTCGCACGCGGATTTCGTGGACCTTGGCGGCGCTGCCCATGACGCCGAGCCAGTGCACGTTCACGTCGGCGAGCGCTGTCAGTGCTTCGACGTCTTGCGTCATTGCGGCGGTCATGACCGCGACCGTGGTGAGTTCCGGCCGGTGCAGCCGCTCCGGTAGTTCGGCATAGTCGGCCAGCAGATGACGGCGCACGTCGGCCGGCCAGTCAGCTTCGCCGTCCAGAGCCTCGGCGCGCGTGTCGAAGACCTCGACGCGGTAGCCCACGTCCGCGGCGAGCCGCGCCAGCGCCTTGCCGCAGTGGCCGCCGCCGACGATGGCGAGGCGCTCGGGATTCACGCTGCTTTCGCGCCAGCACCAGCGCTCGCCGTCGCGCGACAGTTGCATGCCGATGTCGTGTGCTCGCGTCACGCGCAGTCCGCCGGCGTCGATGTGCAGCGTCGCGGTCTCGCCGTTGTCGGCGTCACGCGCGGCGCAAAAGGCGCGGATCGGAGCAGCATCGCGGCCGGGTTTTAGCCAGCAATTGAGGTTGGTCTGCTCGCCGGCGCAGATCAAGCCGGACGGATGCGCGGTACCCGGCTTGTCGCGATGTTCGAGTTGTTCCAGTGCTGGCGGCGCGTCCCGGCCCGCGCGCAGTCTGTCGCGAGCCGAGCGGACGAGGTTGGCTTCCATGATGCCGCCGCCGATGGTGCCGAGCGTGTTGCCGTCGGCATCCACCAGCAGGCGCGCGCCGAGCGTGCCCGGCGAACCGCGCGTGTTGGCAACGACCAGCGCAACGAACAGCGGCGTGCCGGCATCGAGCCGCTCCAGCACCGCGCGCCAGAAGGCGGCATTGTTCACCGCAGCGCCATCCTCACGCCGTGGTCACCGGTTCGGGTTCGGCGGTTGCACGACCCGTCGCCGGCGCTGCAACGGCGCGTTTCATTTCCTCGACCGCCATCAGCACGGCTTCGGGCGTGGCCGGTGCGTCGAGCAGGGCGGCACGGCGGTGATCGCCGATCGCGGCCACGGCATCCTTGAGCGCGTATAACACCGAGATCGCCAGCATCAACGGCGGTTCGCCGACCGCCTTGGAGCGGTACACGCTTTCCTCGAGGTTGTCGCCGCGCTCGAAAATGCGCACGTCGAAATGCGGTGGCAGGTCGCTGCAGGCCGGGATCTTGTAGGTCGACGGCGCGTGCGTGGTGATGCGGCCCTGCGGATTCCAGCACAGCTCCTCGCTGGTCAGCCAGCCCGCACCCTGGATGAAGCCGCCTTCGATCTGGCCCATGTCGATGGCCGGGTTGAGCGACTTGCCGACGTCGTGGACGATGTCGACGCGGGTCATGCGGTGTTCGCCGGTGAGCGTGTCGACGACGACCTCGGTGCAGGCCGCGCCATAGGCGAAATAATAGAACGGCCGGCCGCGGCCGAGTTCGTCCACTTCAAGTTTGGGCGTGGCGTAGAAGCCGGCGGCGGACAGTGAGATGCGGCTCATGTAGGC
>DASTAL010000016.1:0-4661 GCA_035712685.1 Rudaea sp.
GGTCTGGTGCTGATCTTCGGCTGGCAGCAATGGCGCAGCCACCGCAATGCGCACCGCCTCGACGCCGCCACGCAATACCAGGTGTTCAGGGACGATCTGACGAAAAAGGACGTCGCTGGCGCGAAGGCCATCGCGGCCAAATTGCAGAGCGACTATGCGGATACGCCCTATGCCGTCCTCGCCGCGATGCTGCTGGCCAGCGACGATGCGGCGCGCGGCGATGACGCGGCGGCTAACAAGGCCCTGCACGATGCCTACGACCATGCCGGCATCGGCGCGCTGAAAACCCTGGCGGGCCTGAACCTGGCGCGTTCCGAAATTGCGCAGAAAAAGGCGCAGGATGCGCTGACCCTGCTCGACAGCCTGCCCGAGGAGGGTTATGCCGCCCTGCGCGACGAACTGCGCGGCGATGCGCTGTCCATGCTCGGCCGCAGCGCGGATGCGCGCAGCGCGTACACGGATGCGCTCACCCACCTCGACGCGAACGCCGCCAATCGCGCGTTCGTGCAGATGAAGCTCGACAACCTCGCCGGCGTGGAGAAGAAAGGCTCATGAAGCGCATCGCGATCCTGCTGGCGCTCGCCGTGGCAACGAGCGGTTGCGCCACCATCAAGGGCTGGTTCAACGACACGAAGAAGGAAAACATCCAGCCGCCCACGCCGCTGGTGCAGTTCACGCCCACGCTGACTGTACAAAAGCTGTGGGATGCGCATCCCACGGGCGGCGCCGGCGCAAGCGGGGCGCATGTCGCGCCCGTGTACGCGGACGGCAAGTTGTATGTGGCGGGAGTCAACGGCAACGTCGCCGCGCTGGACGCCGCATCCGGGCACACGCTCTGGAGCAAGGGTTTCGGACAGCGCCACGGCTTCATCCTGCATCTCGGCCAGCATTCGGTGCGGTGGGCCGGTGGCCCGGCCGTGGATGGCGGCCTGCTCGTGGTTGGAGGACTCGAAGGCGAAGTGCGCGCGCTGGACGCCGGCAGCGGTGCCGAGCGCTGGCTGGCGCAGGTTTCCTCCGAGGTCATTGCGGCACCCGCGATCGCCGACGGCATCGTCGTCGTGCGCACCGACGATGGCCGGCTGTTCGGGCTGAACGCCTCCGACGGATCGCGTCGCTGGGTCTACGACCGTTCGACGGTGCCGGTGCTGAGCCTGCGCGGCAACGCCGCGCCGGTCATCGCCAGTGGCGTGGTTTATGCTGGCGAAGACAGTGGCAAACTCGTCGCGCTGCGCCTGGCAGACGGCAATGTCATGTGGGAGCAGACGCTGGCCACGGGCGAGGGACGTACCGACATCGCCCGCCTGCAGGACATCGATGGCGGCATCGCCGTGGCGGATGGCGTGGTTTACGCCGCCGGTTACCAGGGCATGACCGCGGCGTTGATTGCCGAGTCCGGCCGGCCGCTGTGGACGCATCCGCTGTCGAGCTACACGGGCGTCGCGCTCGCCGCCACGCAGATTTACGTCAACGATGCCGACTCCGAAGTGTGGGCGCTGGATCTGCGCACCGGTGCCTCGAACTGGAAACAGGACGGACTCAAGTACCGCTGGCTCGGCGCGTCCAGCGCGATCGGCGATGCCGTCGTCATGGGCGACATGGAAGGCTGGGTGCACTGGCTGTCCGCGAGCGACGGCAAGTTCGTCGCACGCATGCGCCTGTCCAAGCATGCCATTCAGGCCGCGCCGCTGGTCGTCGGCGATACCGTCTATGTCGAAGACGTCGACGGCGTGGTCGGCGCGTATCGCGTCGCAAAATAGTTCATATACTCGTTCGCCCCTCGACAAGCTCGGGGCGAACGGGCAGCGGATCGATTCCGTTCGTGGCGAGCTTGTCGAACCATGAACGGAATCCGTGGATCATGTTGCCAGTAGTCGCTCTCGTCGGCCGCCCCAACGTCGGCAAATCCACGCTCTTCAACGTGCTCACGCGCACGCGCGACGCACTCGTGCACGATCTGCCCGGACTGACGCGCGACCGCCAATATGGCGTGTGCCGACTGGGCGCGCGCGAATTCGTCGTCGTCGATACGGGCGGACTGACCGGCGAGAAAGAGGGGATCGGCGCGTTGACCGCGCGCCAGGCGCAGCTCGCCGTGGCCGAGGCCGATCGCATCGTGTTCGTGGTCGATGCGCGCGATGGCTTGCTGCCTGCGGACCGCAACATCCTCGCTACCCTGCGCCGCAGCGGCAAGCCGGTGCTGCTTGCCGTCAACAAGACCGACGGTCTGGATGAGAATGCCGCTCTTGCCGAATTTTCCACGCTGGGATTGCCGTCGCCGCTTGCGCTCTCGTCCGCGCACGGGCGCGGCGTGCCGGCGCTGGTCGACGCCGTGCTGGCGGGCTTGCCGCAGGCCGATCCCGATGCGCTGGCCGCGGAAAGTGCCAATGACGGCGTGCGCGTGGCCATCGTCGGCCGTCCGAATGTGGGCAAGTCCACTCTCGTCAACCGCCTGCTTGGTGAGGAACGCGTGGTCGTGTCCGACGTGGCCGGCACCACGCGCGACGCGATCCGCGTTCGACTCGAGCGCGACGGCAAGCGTTACACCCTGATCGACACGGCCGGCGTGCGCCGTCGTGCACGCGTCGAAGAAGCGGTGGAGAAATTCAGCGTCATCAAGACCCTGCAATCCATCGCCGCGGCCCATGTCGCCGTTGTGCTGCTGGATGCGCGCGAGGGTGTTTCCGAGCAGGATGCAACCTTGATCGGACATGTGCTCGAGGAAGGCCGCGCGCTCGTGATCGCGGTCAATAAGTGGGATGGGCTTTCCACCTACGAGCGCGAGCAATGCCGCGTCTCGCTCGGACGCAAGCTCGATTTCGTCGGCTACGCCCGCGTGGTGACGATTTCCGCCCTGCACGGCAGCGGCATCGCCGAGTTGATGAAGGCCATCGACCGCGCGCACGCGTCGGCGACGCGCGAATTCGGTACCGCCGAACTTACGCGTGCGCTGGAAAAGGCTTACGAAAGCTATCAGCCGCCGATGGTGCGCGGGCACGCGCCGAAACTTCGCTTCGCCCATCCGGGCGGTACCAATCCGCCGGGCATCATCATCCACGGCAGCCGCACCCGCCATGTCGCCGAAGCTTACCGGCGCTATCTCGAAAATTTCTTCCGCAAGCGCTTTCGCCTCGAAGGCACGCCGGTGCGCATCGAATTCCGCGAAAGCGAAAACCCTTTTGCCGGACGCAAGAACGAACTGACCGAGGGCCAGAAACGCAAGCGCCAGCGCATGATTCGCAAAGCAAAAAAACGCTGAGCCGTGCCCGCGTCCGATCCAGCGGCCATCACTGCGGCCATCCTCGCCGGCGGGGAAGGGCGCCGGGTCGGTGGCGAAGACAAGGGCCTGTTGCCGCTGTCCGGACGTCCGCTGATTGCGCACGTGATCGCTGCGCTGCGCGGTCAGGCCGGTTCCATCCTGATTTGCGCCAACCGCAATGCCGATCGATACGCGCAATTCGCGCCGGTGATCGCCGATGGCGGGCGCGAATTCCGTGGCCCGCTGGCCGGCATAGCCGCCGCGCTGCGCGCGTGCAAGGGCGAGTGGCTGCTCACGGTCCCGGTCGAGTGCCCGCGGCCGCCGGGCGATCTTGCCGGGCGTCTGCTCGATGCTGCGCTGGCTGAAAACCGCGACGTCGCCGCGGCATTCGACGGTGCGCGCGTGCAACCGTTATTCGCCCTGTACCGCCGTACATTGGCCGCTAATGCCGAGGATGCGCTGAAGAGGGATATGCCGGTGATCCGCTGGCAACAGGGGCTGCGTCGGACGCTCGCCGATTTTTCGACACGGACGCAGGAATTCGGCAATCTCAACACCCCGGAGGAATTTCGGCGCTGGGAGCAGGACGGGCATGGCTGAGGAAGACGATATTTTTCCGACTGGGGTGAGCGTCGAGGAGGCGCGTGCGCATGTCGTGGCGATTTCACAGGCGCGCAAGTTGCCGGCGGAAACCGTCTCACTGCCGGTCGCGTCCGGCCGGATTCTGGCCAGCGATGTGGCTGCGACGCGCGACGTTCCCGGCTTCGCCAATTCGGCGATGGACGGATTCGCGCTACGCGCGATCGACTTGCCACGCACGGGCGAAAAACGCTTTCGCCTGGTCGGCGAGGTTTTTGCCGGCGGCCGCGCCGCCCCGAAAATCGGGGCGGGCACCTGCGTGCGCATCACCACGGGTGCGCCGTTGCCGGAAGATGCCGATACCGTGGTGATGAAGGAGAATACCCGCATCGAGAGCGACTACGTCATCGTCGCGGCAGGAACGATGCCCGGCGCGAACGTGCGTCCGGCCGGCGAGGATTACCGCAACGGCGAAGTCGCACTTGAACGAGGCTGCCGGCTTGGGCCGGCGCAGCTCGGTGTGCTGGCATCGTTCGGCATGACGGATGTTTCGGTGTTGCGTCGTCCGCGAACCGTGCTGCTGACGACTGGCGACGAACTTGTGGCACCGGGCGAGCGGCTCGGCTTCGGCCAGATTCACGACAGCAATCGCTACAGCCTCGGCGGTCTGCTGGAGAGTTTCGGTGTGGAGCTCGTCCGCCACGAGCGCGTGCGCGATGATCCGGTCGCGCTACGCGATGCGCTGCAACGTGCCGCCGCCGATGCCGACATCATCGTCAGCAGTGGCGGAGTGTCGGCGGGCGAGGCGGATTTCCTGCCGCGCCTC
>DASTAL010000017.1:0-3335 GCA_035712685.1 Rudaea sp.
GCCGCGTCGAGCTCGCTTTGCAGGATGACGTCGTCGTCGACCACGGCGACGATGCGATCCAGCGATTGCGCGGGCAGCAGGGCTTGCGCCTGCAGGCCGGACCAGGCGCCGAGCGTGGACACGAGGAAACACAGGCAAAAGACGATTCTGTTCATCGGAAAGGGATTCGATAGGGGATGCGTTGCGCGAAAACCGCGTCATTATGCGGTTCGCGGGGTAAGAAATCCGTTATAGGAACGGGCGCTCAGGGGTAGCCAAGGATAGCACGGCGCGCAAGCGTCACTGGCTGCCGTCGCCCGGTTTGCCGTCGCCGGTTTTCCCGGATTTCTGTGCCGATTCCACCGGCCCCACGTCCACGGTCCCGCTATACCATTGCGCGTCGCGGTTGGCGAAATAGGTGTCCGCATTCCAGTTGTCCGGCGCCCAGAACTGGTTGTCGACGCAACCATCCCGGGGCAGGTAGACGCCGGCGACGAAAATGACCGTGTTGCCGTCGCACCGGGAACGATAGCCGACATTGTGGGTCGCGGCGTTCATGTCGTAGCCCGTGCGCGATCCGGTGCGGTTGCGCAGCACCTGGTCGAACTCGTGCTTGATGCGCAGTTTGGCGACCGCGTCGGCGTATTTCGGAGCCAGTTCGGCGAACACGGCGTTCGCCGTCGCTCGCTGTTCGGGCGTGAGCGCATTGCAGATCTTGTCGCGGGTGGCGACGAATTTCGGCACCTTGCGTTCGGCCGCCAGCATCAACCACGCGCAGCCGGTGGCGGAATCCCGCGCCACGCCCAGGCCGCCGTCGTACATCAGGCCGAGAGTGAGCTGGGACAGCTTGTCCGCGTACAGCGCGCCGAACTTGAAATCGGTGATGGCGGTTGTGTAGTCGCCCTTGGCATAGGCCTGCATGCCGCCGAATTCGCCGTACAGATCCGGATGCCCCCACGTCGAGGCGGCTGCCATGTCCTTGAGCATGCGTTCGACGCTGTCGTCGATGCGCGGGGCCTGTGCGTCGGTCGCGGCCGGCGCGGGCGTCTGCGGCGCATCGGCATGCGCCAGGGTGGCATTCACGAATCCGAGGCATGACCACAGCAGCATGGCCGCCAATCTGGCTGCAAGCATATTTCTCACGACAGCGACTCCATGCGTTCGACCGCTCGGGAAACGAGACTCAGTTTTGGTAGCCGAGGATGGCGCGCCGGAGGAAACTCTCGGTGCGCGTGCCGGTATTGCCCAGGCCCTTGAACTCCAGCTCGAAGTACACGCCGTTGCTTGGTTTGAGCTGTCCGATCACGTTGATGTAGCGCCGCAGCAGCACGCGCATGGCCACGCAGCAGCTGTCGTATTGCGCGCCAGCGAAGGCTTCGAGCAATTGGCTGTGCATGAGCGAATAGTAATAGCGGCCGACCAGGCTCCAGTTCGCGTTGAGCGGCACCAGCGCCGAGGTGTCGACCTGTTCGAGCAGGCCACGGCGGAAACTGTAGGAGAAATTGACCGTACCCTCGGCACCGAAACGATGCTGGACGCTGATCGAGGACAGGTCGGTGTGGTGCAGGTTCTCGACCAGCATCTGCGTTTGCGGGTCGAGGATGCGCGAGTTCGGGTTGTACTGCTGGTCCCACTTCAGTTCCCAGCGGTCGTTCAGGCGCAGGTCGAGTTCGCCGACGATATCGGAACCGGAGTAATCGACTTCCGGCACGCCCGGCAACTGCACGCGCTGCGGCGAGAAATAATGGATCTGGCCGATGCTGGCGCTGAGCAGCTCGTCGCCGGAGGACGTGTCGATCAGGCGCGAGGTCAGCGCCAGGGTGAGGTTGTTCGCGTTGCTCTGGCGATCGGCGCCGACGAAATTGTTGCTGCGGAACAGGCTCGGGAAGTCGAAACTCGGCAGCTGCGTGTCGAACAGCGGCAGATCGGCCTGGTTGCGATACGGCACGCGCAGGTAATACAGACGCGGTTCGAGCGTCTGCGTCAGCGCGGTGCCGAACAGGGTCAGCGGACGCTCGAAGACCAGGCCCGCGTCGAGGCTGAAGATCGGCGTGCTGCGCGAGGGCGAGGTGCGCGTGAACGCCGGCGCGCCCGGCTGCGCGGCATTGTAGGCGGCAAGGTCGTTGAGGTCGTAGGCGGTGTAGCGCAGGCCGAGTTCCGGGCGGATGAAATAACCGGCGGTCTCGACCGGATACGCGAGGTACGGATACAGGTCGACGCGCTGGCCTTCGATCGAGGCGATGTTTTGCGTGCTGCCCGGCGTCGGCCCGACGAGGTCGATCGGGCCGCGGCGGAAATCCACGTACTCGGAATTTACGCCCCAGACCAGTCCGCCGAGCAACGTATGCTCGCCCTGGAAGGTTGCGCGCGGCAGGCGCATGTAGGGTTGCGCCGCATTGGACAAGGTGACCTGGGTGATTTGCGACGCGTCCGCGCCGAAACTCGCGTTCCACCAGCTGCCGCGGCCATTGAGGTAGGCGCTGGAGCCGAGCAGGGCGGTGGCGCTCGCGGTCAGCGAGTCGCCGTAATCCTGGAAGTACTGCTTGTCGGAGACGCGTTCGATGTCGATCGCCGCGCCCCAGTTTTCCGTGAACGTGCTCCAGTCCCTGATCTGGAATGCGTAACGCCGAGCCGGGACATCCACCGGCGAGGCCGGGCCCTGGAATGCCGGTGGCGTGGCGGCATATTTCGCGCGCTCGTCGGCGGCCTCGTTGTCGTGCGGGACGAAGTTGAAATCGACCTGCGCCTTGTCGGCGGCGTCCAGATAGCGGAACTGGCCCGCGAGCATGGCGCCGCGATCGCTCGATACGCGCGGCACGAGCGTGGCGTCATAGTTCGGCGCGAGGTTGAGGTAATACGGCGCGCCGAGGACCAAGCCGCGATGGCTGGAATAGGCGACCTGTGGCGCGAGGAATCCGGATTGACGCTCGTTGCTGAGCGGGAAGCTCAGGTACGGAAACCAGAAGAATGGCACGTCCTTGAAATACAGACTCACGCCGTGGGCGTAGCCCGTGTTGGCAACCTTGTCCATGTCCAGCTCGTTCGCGTGCAGGTACCACTCGCGCGCATCCGGATCGCAGGTCGAAAACGTGCCATCGAGCAGCTTGCCGTGTTCGGCATCGCTCATGTCGGCGCTGGCGGCAGTGCCGTTGCCGCGCTCGCGCAGCAACTGGTAACGGATATCCTTGAGGTGCGTGGTGCGCGGCGTGTCCGTGCCGTTCGCCGACGCCGCCGACATCACCATGCTGCGATCCTGCATCACGACGTGGCCGTCGGCGGTGTAGGCCGTGGTGTCGGTGTCGTAGGTGAGCAAATCCGAGCGCAGCAATTGATCCAGGCGCTGCATGCGCACGTCG
>DASTAL010000018.1:0-1977 GCA_035712685.1 Rudaea sp.
GGGCGGAGCGATCCGCTCGGCGGCTCGTCAGATTTGTGCGGCCAGTCTGGTCGCCAATCCCGTGTAAGTCGCCGGGGTCAGTGCAAGCAGGCGTTTCTTCGCATCCGCCGGCAGGGCGAGCGATTCGATGAAGGTGCGCATCGATTCGCGCGTGATGCCCTGGCCGCGCGTCAGCGCCTTCAATTGTTCGTAAGGCTCTGGCAGGCCATGGCGGCGCATCACCGTCTGCACGGCCTCGGCGAGGACCTCCCAGCTGGCGTCGAGATCGGTGGCCAGACGTTCGGGATTGGCATTGAGCTTGGCAAGGCCGCGCAACAAGGATTCCAGCGCAATCTGGGTGTGGCCGAACGCGGTGCCGACGGCGCGCAGCACGGTGGAGTCGGTCAGGTCGCGCTGCCAGCGGCTGATCGGTAGCTTCTCGGCGAAATGCGCAAGCAGGGAATTGGCCACGCCGAAGTTGCCTTCGGCGTTTTCGAAGTCGATGGGATTGACCTTGTGCGGCATGGTGCTCGATCCGACTTCGCCGGGCTTGAGCGCCTGCTTGAAGTAGCCGAGCGATATGTAGCCCCACACGTCGCGTGCGAAGTCGAGCAGGATGACATTCGTGCGCCGGATCGCGTCGCACAATTCGGCGATGCAATCGTGCGGCTCGATCTGCGTCGTGTACGGATTCCACGCGAGTCCGAGCGATTCGACGAAGCGCCTGGCGAACGTCGGCCAGTCCACGTCGGGACAGGCGACGACGTGGGCGTTGTAATTGCCGACCGCGCCGTTGATCTTGCCGGTGAGTTCCACGGCGGCGACCTGCCGGCGCTGGCGCTCGAGGCGCGCAACGACATTCGCGATTTCCTTGCCGAGCGTGGTCGGGCTCGCGGTCTGCCCGTGCGTGCGCGAGAGCATGGCTTGTCCGGCCAGCGCATGCGCCATCTGGCGCAGGGTGTGGATGAGTTTGTCCAACATCGGCATCAGCACGTCGTCGCGCGCGTCGTGCAGCATCAGCGCGTAAGCGAGGTTGTTGATGTCCTCGCTGGTACAGGCGAAGTGGACGAATTCCTTCGCCCTGGCCAGATCGGCGTGGTCGCCGATTCTTTCCTTGATGAAGTATTCGACCGCCTTGACGTCGTGGTTCGTCGTCGCCTCGATGGCCTTGATGCGCTCGGCATCCTGCAACGAAAAACCGTCCGCGAGCACCAGCAGGAATTGCCGCGCAGCAGCGTTCAGGGCGCCGAGTTCGGCGATGGCTTGCTCTCCGGCCAGCGCCAGCAGCCATTGGATCTCGACGCGCACGCGGCGCTGCATCAGGCCGAACTCACTGAAAATGGGTCGCAGCGGCTCCACCTTGGCGGCGTAGCGGCCATCCAGCGGCGACAGGGCGGTAAGCGGTGAGGGCTGCATGGCGGGTTCGCGGGCCGGGAAACGCGAATGATACACCGGGAGGTTATAATCACAGGCTAACCCCGATCTGGTTGCATGGAGATTTAGATGGCCGATTTCCGCATCGAGCGCG
This sequence comes from Rudaea sp., assembly GCA_035712685.1. Classification (GTDB taxonomy): domain Bacteria; phylum Pseudomonadota; class Gammaproteobacteria; order Xanthomonadales; family Rhodanobacteraceae; genus Rudaea. The sequence continues at coordinate 1,508 of DASTAL010000018.1, forward strand.
ACAGCATGGGCGAGTTGAAAGTCCCGGCCGCCGCGCTGTGGGGCGCGCAGACGCAGCGCGCGGTGGACAATTTCCCGATTTCCGGGTTGACCATGCCGCGCCAGTTCATCCGCGCGCTGGGCCTGATCAAGTCTGCCGCCGCGCAGGCGAACGCGGACCTGGGGCATCTGTCCAGGACGAAGGCGAAGGTGATCCGCAAACAATCCGAGCGCGTTGCCGCCGGCGAATTCGACGCGCAGTTTCCCATCGACGTGTTCCAGACCGGCTCGGGCACGTCCAGCAACATGAACGCGAACGAGGTAATCGCGCACCTGTGCGCGGCCGCCGGCACCAAGGTGCACCCGAACGACGACGTCAACAACGGGCAGTCGTCGAACGACGTGATTCCGACCGCGGTGCACGTGAGCGCGGCACTGACCGTGTCCGAGCAACTGCTGCCGGCGCTGGCGCACCTGAAGAAGACCATCGAC
>DASTAL010000019.1:0-5156 GCA_035712685.1 Rudaea sp.
CGGGTTTTTCTACGACAGCCGGTGCCGTGACCGCTTCGGGTTGTGCGTCAGGGGCAGGGATATGACGGGCCAGGAATTCGCGGACCTGGCCTTCCGGCTGCGCGCCCATGAAGCCATCGACCATCTGGCCGTCCTTGACCAGCACCACGGTCGGCAAACTACGGATCCCGAAAATTGCCGCGAGTTGCTGCTGCGCGTCGGTGTCGACTTTGGCGAGCTTCAGCGCGCCGTTGTGGCTGGCGACGATCTTTTCCAGGATCGGTCCGAGCTGCTTGCACGGTCCGCACCACGCGGCCCAGAAGTCCACCAGCACGGGCGTGGTCAGGGAAGCTTGGATGACCTCGGTCTCGAAATTGGCTTCGGTGGCGTCGAAAACATGCGGCGAATCGGACATGGGCTTTCCCGGAAATGGATCACGCACATATGGCGGCATGGCGTTATCCTATCAAGTGCGCCGTCGGCTACGATGAGGTTACGGTAACGATGACTGGCGTCACCAGCGAATTGCCGCAAGATTTGTTCGAGCGCGTCTACCAGGAACTGCGCCGCATCGCGCGCGGCCAGCGCCGCGCCGCGGGCAGCCCGGCGACGCTCGATACCACGGCATTGGTACACGAGGTGTATCTGAAGCTGCACGACGCGCCGGAAGCGCTATCCATCGGGCGCGCGCACTTTCTTTCGCTGGCGGCGCGCGCGATGCGCCAGATATTGGTCGATCATGCGCGTGCACGTGGACGCCTAAAGCGCGGTGGTGACGCCATTGTCACCGGGTTGGACGAATGCGTCCCCGGCGCAGCCGATGTCGTCGACCTGGTCGCGCTGGATGCGACACTGTCGCGCCTGACGGAACTCGATCCGCGCGCTGGGCAACTGGTCGAATGGCGGATTTTCGGTGGACTCGAAATTGCCGAGATCGCCCGTCTGCAAGGATTGACCGAGCGCACCGTGTTCCGCGATTGGCGACGCACGCGGGCGTGGCTCATGCACGAGCTCGAATTGGACGTCAGCGCATGACCATGGATTACCGGCGATGGCAGCGGATCGGCGCGATCTTCGACGAAGTCGCCGAAATGCCCTTCGATGCGCGCTCCGGGCTGCTCGCCCGATTGTGCGCGGGCGATACGGAATTGCGCGCAGAAGTCGAACGCATGCTGGCCGCCGACGCGCGCGCGACGCGTTTCGAGCATGGCGTAGATGTGGCGCGCGGCAGCGTGGCAGCCGACTGGGCCGATGCCGAAAACGCCCGCGTACACGAGCGCGCCGGACCGTGGCGGCTGCTGCGCGAACTCGGCCGCGGCGGTATGGGCGTGGTCTGGTTGGCCGAGCGCGCGGATGGCGCGTTTGAGCAACGCGCCGCGTTGAAGCTCATCAAGCGCGGCATGGACAGCGATGCGGTGCAGGCGCGGTTTTTGCGCGAACGACAGATTCTCGCGCTCCTCGACCATCGGCACATCGCACATCTGCTCGACGGCGGCATCGGCGCGGATGGACGTCCGTATTTCGCAATGGAATACGTCGACGGCGAGCCGCTGCTCGACCACGCGGCGAAACACGAACTCAGTGTGCAAGCGCGTCTTGCGCTGTTCGCCGATATCTGCACGGCAGTGCAGTTCGCGCATGGTCGACTTGTCGTGCATCGCGACATCAAACCATCGAACATCCTGGTCACGGCGGCGGGCGAGGTCAAACTGCTCGACTTCGGCATCGCCAAATTGCTCGACGACACGACAGCTGGCGCGACCGCGACCAGCGATCTGCGTCCGCTCACGCCCGCTTATGCCGCGCCCGAACAATTGCGCGGCGAAGCGGCGACGACCGCGTCCGACATCTATGCGCTCGGCTGCGTGCTGTACGAACTGCTCACCGGAAAACGCCCGCTCGCGTCCGGCAATACGCCGACGCCGGAACAGATGTTGCGCCTGCAGGAATCCTCCGATCCCGCGGCGCCGAGCAATGCCGCGGATTCCGATTCGCCTGTGTCTGCGCGGCGCATGCGTGGCGATTTGGACACAATTGCGCTCAAGGCGTTGCAGCGCGATCCGTCGCGCCGATATGCCACCGCCGCTGCGCTCGCCGACGACGTGCAGCGGTATTTGTCCGGCCGTCCGATTGCGGCGCGCCGCGACAGCGCGGCGTATCGCTTGCGCAAATTCGTGGGACGTCATCGCATTGCAGTACCCGCAGCCGTGGCGTCGATCGCGGGTTTGCTCGCTGCCACGGCGATCAGCTTGCACGAAGCGCAAATTGCGCGTGTGCAGACGCTGCAGGCCCGAGCGCAGGCCACTCGTGCGCAAGCCACGCGGGAGTTCCTGGTTGGCGTCTTCGACCAGGTAAGCCCGGACGCAAACAAGGGACAGCCGATCACGGCCCGCCAGCTTCTGCAAACCGGCGAACGCGAAGTCGGCAAGGAATCCGATCGCCAGCCGGCGGTGAAGGCCGAGCTGTCGGCGCTGTTGGGCAGGTTGTATCGCGACATCGGTGACCGACCACATGGCCGCGATCTGATCGAACGCGCCCTGGCTCAGATCAGCGCAGCAGACATCCCGCTCGATGTGCGAGCCGGCGTGCTGCTAAGCGCAGCGGAAACCGAGAGCGAGGACAAGGAAACTTACGCCGCTGCGCTCGCGCACGCGCGCGAAGCCGTCGCCTTGCTCGAGAACACGCCCGGCGCCGATCCGCAGGCGCTGGCGCAGGGGCATGTGCGGATCGCCTACGCATTGCGTCACACCGACGCCGATCCGGAAGCGGCGTCGGTGTTGCGTCGGGCGATCGCCGAAGACAGTCGCGCACTGGGCGACAACGACGCGGTCGCCGAGGAATGGGTCCAGTTCGGGATCGTCTTGGCGGATCTCAAGCGGTTCGTGGAATCCGGCGCTGCATTCGACCACGCTCTTCGCATATACGGGAATCTTTACGGAACCGACAGCACGCACGTCGCTCACGCACTCGACGCAATGGGCGGAATGCGGGTCGATGCACGCGACTATGCAGGGGCCGAGAGCGCTTACCGCAAGGCCCTGCGTATCTATGCCGAGAAGCTTGATCCGGGCAATCACGATGCGCTGGTCGTCAAGAACAATTTGCTTCGTGTGCTGGAAATGCGCGGAAACTTCGCCGAGGCGCTGCCCGCGCGGTTGGCATTGCTCGAACAGGGCCGGGCATCCGGGCAGCTGACACCAACCGATCTTGCCAACGACTACCTTGGCGTGGGCATCGATTACGTCGAGACAAGCGCCTTCGCCGACGGCGAGCGCATGTTCCGCGACGCACTCGATGTGCTGCGCACAAAGCCGGGGACCCACAGTGCGTGGTATGCCTTCGGCCTGGAATTTCTCGGCTATGACCTGCCTTGGGAGGGTCGTTATGCGGAAGCCGAGCACGCCTTCCGCGACGCGCTAGCCATCACGCTGGAAACGGAACCGGCAACGTCAGCGTCGGCGTGCCGCTTGCGCGATTCCCTGAGTTGGGTGCTGGATCTGCAGCATCGTTACGCCGAAGCGCTGGCGCTGGCCCGGCAAGTCGATGCCGATTGCACCGCGAAACTGCCCGACGACAGCACGCAACGCCCGACCTTTCTCGCCGATTTGAGCGCTGCGCAACTGGACAACAACGATGCCGCCGCCGCGGCGGACACCGCGCATGCGGCGGTGATGGCCGCGCGCAAGGTATATCCGCCGGCTTATTACCGGCTTGGTGTGCCGTTGCTGGCGCTGGCGCGCGCCGATCTCGCGCTGGAACGCGCGGGCGAAGCCGAGCCGCTGCTGCGCGAAGCGCTGGCCGTGCGCAGCCCACCCTACGCGGCGGATGATCCGCGCGTGCTCGAAGTCGAGGTCGAACTCGTCGCCGCGCTCGGCATGGACCACAAGCGCGACGAGGCCGAAGCGTTGCGCGCGCGCATCGAGCCGGTGCTGAAGCATGCGGATTCGGTCTACCTGCACGATCTGCTGGCGCGGTTGCAGAAAATCTAACCGCACGAAGCGACGTCAATCGAAACCGTTGGCGAAGATCACGTCACGCGCCTGCTGCTCGAAGGCACCGATATCCGTGGCGCCATTGATCGTTCGTGCGAATCCGCTGCCGCGTTGGTCGTTGGCGAAGCCGGATGGATTGCTGCCGTTGCCGAACGCCGGGCTGCCGTCGCGAAACGCGTGCGTCTGCGTCATTCCGCCATTGTTGGCGAGCGGCATCAGCAACGGATCGCGTGCGTTGGTATCGCCCGGCAAAGCGACTTTCGACGAGGCGCTCATCACGATATTGTTTGCGCCGGTGATCGTCAGCACCGTGCCGGGCTGGACCTGGCTGTAGACGTCCGACTCGACACCGTTCGAGGTGTTGTTGGCGACGATGGAACTGTCGAAATCGACGGCATAGTGGTTGTTGGAACCGTATTTCTGGTTGTTGAACCCGATCGCCGAACCATTCGCGGCGCGGTTGAAGGCTACGGTGGAATTGCGCAAGGTCAGGGTCTTGCTGGCGAAAATCGCGCTGACGGAGTAGGCGGTTCCCGTCGCGGTGTTTCCCGAGACAGTGCTGTTGGCAATCGTCAGCAGTCCGCTCGATGAAATCGCGCCGGTGTCGGCGGCGCTATTGCCGGAGATCGTGGAGTTCTGAATCGTGGATTGCGGTCCGGGCTTATAGAACGAGCCGATGATGCACAGTCCGCCGCCGGACCCTCCCGCGGCGTTGTCGCGGATCGTGCTGTAGTTGGCATTGATGTAGCCATTGCCCCCGCCGAGCCCCGGTACCCCCGCGAAGGCGCCACCGCATTGCGCGTACGAGCCGTAGGTTGGCGACACGAATGCCGTGACGGAATTGTCGCGCAAGGTGCTGTTGTTCATGATCAGCCCCTTCATCGCGCCGATGCCGCCGCCGATGCCGATGGAACCGGTCACGACGCTGCAATATTTGACTTGGGAGTTCTCCAGATCGACCACGCCGGCCGAATACACGCAACCGCCCGGAACGGCGCTGGACGTGTACTTGCCGGTTTGCACCTGGATGGCGTCCGCATCCGTCGCCTTGCCGAACTGCAAATTCAAGCGTTGCAATGTGAGCTTGCCAGTACCTTTGTGATGGAAAATGCGGTGATTGTTGCCGCTGAGCGTGAAGCGATTGGAGTTGTTGCCGTTGTACTTGATCGTGAGATCGTTCTGCGG
>DASTAL010000020.1:0-7171 GCA_035712685.1 Rudaea sp.
AAGACCGTGCCGGTCATCCTGACCAGCACGATCATGTCGAACAACACCTATGCCGATCCCCCGGTCGGTTACGACTTCAGCATCAGCGCGGCGCAAGGTCCGGTCAGCGTGTCCGGTTCGAAGAATCTGGTGCTGCATTCCTCGGCCAGCCTGCCCACCAACACCCAGCATGGTTGCCCGTTGCTTGGGCCACTGCGCGACAACGGCGGGCCGACGTTTACCCACGCCCTGCTGAGCCGCAGTCCGGCGATCGATAACGGCTTCTCCAGTTTTGCGGGCAACGATCAGCGCGGCACGGGCTTCGCGCGCGAGAGCCCGACCGGGTATCCCGACATCGGCGCCTACGAAGTGCAAAAAACCGACATCGTCTTCAACGCCGGCTTCGACGGCTGTCCCTAGGAGCAACCGCCATGCGAACCATTTCTTCGACATCACAACTGCGAACCAGGCGGCTTGCCGCCGCTATCGCTTCCTTGTTCGCCGCGCTCGGCCCGGCATCCGCGTTTGCGTTGGAAACCTGGACGGTAACCACGTGCGCCGATGTGAATATCGGCGATCCCGTGACCAAGACCGGCAGCTTGCGCTATGCGCTGTTGAACGCGACCAGTCCGGCCGTCATCGACATGAGCAAGCTGACGTGCAGCACCATCACGCTGGAGCAGGGGGAACTGACCACGAACCTCGCTACGGTTTTCCTGACCGGCCCCACTCCCAATCGGTTGACCATCGACGCCTCGGCGTTGCCGAAGACGGTGGGCAGTTACCGGGTACTGGCGCATACATCCACCACGGCGGGCGCGACTGTGTACGCCTACAACCTGCGCTTGACCGGCGGCCACAATTCAAGTCCCAACAGAACCGCCGGCGGCTGTGTTTATTCGGCGGGCTCGGTCGTGCTCCACAACACCTATGTCGGGCAATGTTCCGTTACTAACAGCTCGACCATACACCCTGCTTATGGCGGCGGCATTTATGCCGTTGGCAATGTATCGCTGTACGGCTCCACCGTTGCCTTGGGTTACGCAACAGCGCACGGCGGGGCGAGTGGAGGAGGGGGCATCTTCGCCCAGGGCAACCTGAAGATCTACGCCAGTAGTGAAATCGATCGAAATTACGCCTACTCGACAACCGGAGCCGCGCGTGGAGGCGACGCGCATTCCCGTGGGACGACGACGATCAGTTCCAGTTACCTGGGTGGAGGCGGTGCGAAATCGGCTAGTTCATTAGCCGAAGGCGGCGGTTTGTACGCCAAATCGAATGTCACGCTGACGAACAGCACGGTTGCGAACAATTACGCGCGCGGGAGTGTCATTGGTAGCGGCGGCGGCGTTTTTGCCTACGCCGGTCTCTCCACCACGAATTCGGTCCTGACCGGAAACGCCGCCGACACGGCTGGCGCTGACGCTTACGCCAACGGCAGTCTGGTGGCCCGATACAGTACGTTCAGCGACAGTCATGGCAACAGCGCAACTCAAACCCCATCGGGTATCCAGGTCGACGGTCCGTCGGCGCTGATTTCGCGTTCGACCATCTCCGGGAACGCGGGTCCGGGGCTCGGGATGGAGCCGATACAACCGGCGGGATCCGAACTCCAGGTTTCCCTCAGCACGATCTCGGGCAACACGTATGGCGGAGTGGTGCTCCAGGACGTGGCAGCGGCCAAGTTCTATGGCTCGACTGTTGCGTTCAACCGTGTGCCTGGTCTTGGCGCGGGCGTGACATTGTTTCCATCGACGAGTGGCATGGCGCTGACGTTGCAGAGCACGCTGATTTCCAACAATACGGCGAATGGCGCCGCCGACGATGTCAACGTGGAAAGCAACAATCCGATTACGGTGAATGGCGGCAATTTGACGGCGCCAGCGAACAATCTGATTTTTTCCAGCACTATTCCCGCGAACAAATTACCGGGCGACACGCTTATCGGCGCATGCCCGCACCTGGAACACCTGCGCAACAATGGCGGTTCCACGCAGACGCACCGCCCGCTGAGTCATAGCGTGGCGATCGACACCGGCAACAATGTTCTGGGCGCTGCCTACGATCAGCGCGGCAAGAGTGCGCCGTATGTCCGGGTTTCCGGGCCGCTGGCCGACATCGGCGCTTACGAGGTGCAGCAGAACGACATCATCTTCGGCACGGATTTCGAAGGCTGTCCTTGAGATTCGCGAACCGCACACGAGAGTAATCCAATGTACAAGAAAATCGACATATCGCGTCTTTCCGCCGGCAGCGTCTACAAATTGCTTGCCATCGGGTCGCTTTGCAGCATCGTCCCGTTCTGCACGCTGATGGGACTGTTTGCGTTGTTCGGTTATGACACGCTTTCGTGGAACGATCAGCCGGTAACAGGCATTTCGGGTCTGCTGGCGGGGCCTTTCATCGGCGCGTTCATCGGCGGTTGCTTCGTCGCCTTGTGGGGAACGGCGTGCGTCTTGGGTCTGTGGATCTATTCGAAATTTTTCAGCTACACGATTGCGGTGCAGGAAGTCCAAGCCGATTCCCGCGGCATTGTCCGCAGCGACTGGCGGCCCGGAGTGAACGCGTGAACAAATCCGAAATCGTGCGCAAGGTCAAACACCTGATGGCGCTGGGCAGCAGCAAGACCGAAGTGTATTCCGAGCTTTCTGGGCCCAGAGTCAAAGAAAGTCAATTGGCGTGGGTGATCGCGGCCTACCCGGACCCGGTGCTCTACGAACGGAACAAGGGCAAGGTGCGTGCCTTGGCTGCGCTCTTGTTGGCCGAATCCGTCATTGGTGTCTCGAGTTTCGTGCTGGTCAGCCGGATGCCCGGTAACGGTGCCGCGATTTTCGTCGGGCTGATGGCGCTTTTCCCGCTTGTGTTTGCGTGGCGATTTTGCCGACCGGACGCGGCGGCGTTTACCGGATATGTCGTTCTCGCACTCGGCTTCGTCATAAGCCAGGTATTGCTGCAATTCAAGCTGACCATACTCGGCGCGATTTGGGGACTGTCGAGTGGCCAGTTGATGCTGAAGATGCTCGCCGATCGAGTGGTGTCGACCCCTGCCAGCGAATACCTTGGCCTTGCGCTCGGCTTGATCCAGATCGGTTGCGTCTGGGAGGTCAAACGCAGGCTTTTCCCCGAACTGGGCCTGTTCGGAGCGAAGAAGGTCCGTGGTCGTTATGCATATTCGATGTGAGCCCATTTCGTCTGGGGGCATGGTTTTGGCGAGAAAGTCTCAGGCCAGCATCGGTCAGATCGAGAGCTCGTCGGTCACCTGGCCGTGGAGAGTCTGCAGGTTGGCACAGTACGCGCAGACAACAGTGGATCGAAAGTGCTTGCCAGCATTCGCGGCAACCGCGAAACTTGCATGACTTTCGGCACAGGATCCGGCCCGTGGCCAATTTCGAACTGTTCAAGCGCATCTTCGGCAGCGGTCAGGAGCGCCGCGAAAAGCCGCGCGTCAACGCGCGTGAAGGCACGGTGGTGTTGATCATCGATGATTCACCGACCATCGTGGCGATGCTGCGCAAGTTCCTGCAGCAAAACGGCTACCAGACGCTGGAGGCGGGCGATGCGGAAAAAGGCATCGAGATCGCGCGCGCGCATCGCCCGCATCTGATCTTCCTCGACATCGTGCTGCCCGGCATGAACGGCTTCGCCGCGCTGCGCACCCTGCGCAAGGATCCGGTCACGCTCGGCATCCCGATCGTGATGATCAGCGGCAACGAGCAGGCGACCGAGCAGTTTTACGCGCAGCGCATCGGCGCCGACGATTTCATGAAGAAACCCTTCTCGCGTTCGGAAGTGTTCGCGCGCATCGAGCGCCTGCTCGGCGAAGACATGGTTCCCAAGCGTCCGGCTCCGCCTCCGATCGCACCGACTTCGAGGGTGTGATGGCGCGCTTGCGTGGCGCCGCGTGCATCGCCGTGCTGCTGCTCGGCGGCTGTGCGCAAGTCGTCAGATCGCCGGCGCCGAATGAACAGGGACAACCGCCGCAACCGGTCCTTGGCTACGAAACCGTGCAGGGACGCAGCGCCGACGTGGTCGCGCGCCTGCGTGCCGCGCCACCGCAGGCACAGGCCGAAGTTGCCGACGGCGCGACACCCGATGGCGACGAGACCCTGTTGCGTGCGCAGGGTCTGGTGAAGATCGGCATCGGCCACTATCCGGCCGGCGACGTGGACTCGCTGCGCGACAGCGTCGCGAAGCAGGCGCGCAAGGTCGGCGCGGACAAGGCCCTGATCTATCCGCCGCAGGCGTTCGGCGCGCCGGCTCTGGCGCAGTTCTTCGTGCGCCTGCACCTGCCGTTCGGCGCGAATTTCCGCGATCTCACCGATGTCGAGCGCCAGACGCTGGGGAGCAGCGGCGTGGAACTCGGCGAGATAGTCGGCGGCACGCCGGCTTCGGCGGCGAACCTGCGCGATGGCGATTACGTCCTGCAATTCAACAAGACGCCGGTGCAGGACAAGGCCGCGTTCCAGGCGCTGCTGCAGGAACACATGGGGCGTCGGGTCACGCTTATGATCCGCCGCGATGGCGTCACCATGAAGCGCCTCGTCGTGCTCGGCACGTTACCGCCCGCATCCGGACATTGACTGCCGACACTTGACGCACGCACCGTCGAGGTTCCAAATCGGCGTTTTGTCCATGCAGGGAAATGCCATGAATGCGCTTGCGTTCCGGCCGCGGCTTGCGGCGTTGTCGATGTTGATTTGCATTGCCGTCGCTCCGGCGTCGCCTGCCGTCGCGCAGACCGGCGATGCGACATTGCTGGGATTCACGGCGGACGGTTCCGCTGCGCAACGCCAACTCGAACAACGATTCGACGCGCAGTTGAGCGCGAACGAAATGCGCGACTGGCTGAAGAAACTGTCTGCTGAACCCAACCAGGTCGGCTCGCCGCACGACAAGGCCAATGCCGAGTTCATGCTGTCGCTGTTCAAGCAGTGGGGTTGGGATGCGCGCATCGAAAGGTTCGACGTGTTGTATCCGACACCGAAGGAAGTGTCGGTCGAACTGGTCGCGCCGACGCCATTCAAGGCGACGTTGCACGAGCCGCCGGTCGAAGGGGATGCGACGTCGGGATTGTCCGGCGCGTTGCCGCCGTACAACGCCTATGGTGCCGACGGCGACGTCACCGCCGAACTCGTCTACGTCAACTACGGCATGCCGGACGATTACAAGGAACTCGCGCGCCATGGCGTCGACGTCAAGGGCAAGATCGCGATCGTGCGCTACGGCGCCGGCTGGCGCGGGCTCAAACCCGAACTGGCTTACGAACACGGCGCGGTCGGCTGCCTGATCTATTCCGATCCGCGCGACGACGGCTACTTCGCCGGCGACGCCTATCCCAAGGGCGGCTGGCGTCCTGCCGATGGCGTGCAGCGCGGCTCGGTCGCGAAGATGCAGTTGTATCCCGGCGATCCGACCACGCCGGGTTACGGCTCCACGCCGGGCGCGAAGCACCTTGCCGTCAAGGACGCCAGGACGCTGCTGAAGATTCCGGTGCTGCCGATTTCGTATGCCGACGCGACGCCGCTGTTGCAGGCGCTCGGCGGACCGCTGGCGCCCGAGTCGTGGCGCGGCGCGTTGCCGATCACGTATCACCTCGGCGCGGGTCCGGCGAAAGTGCACATGGTGGTGAAGTCGGACTGGAGCCTCAAGCCCATCTACGACGTCATCGCGACGATCAAGGGCTCGCAGGAGCCGGATCGCTGGATCGTGCGCGGCAACCACCACGATGGCTGGGTCTTCGGCGCGTGGGATCCGCTGGCCGGCATGATCGCGGAACTCGGCGAGGCCAAGGCGATCGGCTCCCTGGTCAAATCCGGCTGGAAACCGAAGCGCACCATCGTCTATGCGAGCTGGGACGGCGAAGAACCCGGCCTGCTCGGTTCCACCGAGTGGGCCGAAACGCATGCCAAGGAATTGCGGCAAAAGGCCGCGCTGTATCTCAATTCGGATACCAATGGGCGCGGCTTCCTCGGCGCCGAGGGCAGCCATTCGTTGCAGCATCTGCTGAATGCAGCCGCGGCCGACGTGACCGATCCGGAAAAGGGCGTGAGCGTGCTGGAGCGTCGGCGCGCCGCCATGCGCGTCGATGGCGCAAAGCCCGACGCCAAGGATGAAGTGAAGGAGAACGCGAAGATCGCGGCCGAGGGCGGCGACCTGCCGATCGGTGCACTGGGCTCGGGTTCCGACTACAGCGCGTTCATCCAGCATCTGGGCATCGCCGCGCTCGACGTCGGCTTCGGCGGCGAGGACGACAACGCCGGCATCTACCATTCGCGCTACGACTCCTTCGATCACTTCGACCGCTTCGGCGATCCCGGCTTCAAATACGAAGTGGCGCTGGCGCAAGTCGCCGGGCGCATCGTGATGCGTACGGCGGACGCCGACCTGCTGCCGATGCGGTTCGGCGATTTCAGCGCGACCTTCGATCGCTACGTCACGCAACTGCACAAGCTCGCCGACGAGGAACGCAAGAAGGCCGACGCGCAGCACAAGCTACTCGACGCGCACGACTACGATCTGGTGTCCGACCCGACGCGTCCGGTCGCGCCGCCGGAGCGCTTGTCCGACGTGCCCAATATCGACTTCGCGCCGCTCGATGCCGCGGCGAAGCGCCTGCACGCGAGCGCGCAGGCCTTCGATGCGGCTTACGCGGCGCGTGCGGCGAGCGGTTTCAAATTGGGCAAGCGGCAGTCGGCGCAGATCGACGAACTGATGGGGCGCATGGAGCAGGCGCTGACCGATCCGGACGGGCTGCCGGGGCGCGAATGGTTCAAGCACATGATCTACGCGCCGGGCCTGCTGACTGGTTACGGCGTGAAAACCGTGCCGGGCGTGCGCGAGGCGCTCGAAGCGCGCAACTGGCAGCAGGCCGACCAGTACGCCGCGATCACCGCCCGGGTACTGGACGGCTATCGCACGGAACTCGATAAGCTCACCCACCTGCTACAGGCGAACGCGCGATGAGACATTTCATCGTCGCTGCCGCCTGCCTCGCTGCGTGCTTGCCGCTTGCCGCGGCGGCGGCGGATAAGCCCAAGCCGCCAACCATGGGCGAGGTGCTGGCGGCGTCCAAGCCGTCGGACTGGCACGCGCTCGATCCGCAGAACACACTGTATCTGCAATTGGCGAGTGGGCGCGTGATCATCGAACTCGCGCCGCAATTCGCGCCGCAGACCGTCGCCAACATCAAGAC
>DASTAL010000021.1:0-2525 GCA_035712685.1 Rudaea sp.
CGCGCTGGTCAATGCCTATGGCGAACTGGTCGGCATCAATTCCGACATCTTTTCGCCTTCCGGCGGCAGCATCGGCATCGGCTTCGCGATTCCGGTGAGCACGGCCAAGGCGGTGCTGGACCAGATCGTCGCGCATGGGCGTGTTATCCGCGGCTGGCTCGGCGCCGAGTATGCCGACGTGAGCGTCCTACAAAATCCCGGCGCAACGCACGGCGTGGCCATCGTCGGCATCTACGACAAGGGACCAGCCGCGCTGGCCGGACTGAAACCGGGCGACGTGCTGTTCACCCTTGACGGCAAGCCGATCACGAGCCAGCTGGAATTGCGCAATCACGAAGCCAGCCTGGCGCCCGGCACACAGGTGCAGTTGACCGGCGAACGCTATGGCACGCCGTTTTCGCTGACTGCCACACTGCAGGAACGCCCGCAACGCCAGACGAGCGGTTAGACTACACACTGTACTCATGGGCACGAGCCGCATGCCAGCGCATCGATCCAGTCGGGTGCTGCATCTGCCGCTTCTCGCGGCATTGGTGATTGCCGCCAGTCCTACCGCGGCGGCACCCACAGCGCAGGCAGCGCTCGCGACAACCGCCGCGCCCATGCCTTCGGCTGCCGCCTTCGATGCCCTGTTCCGGCGCGTGGACGTCGGCGACCTGACCGCGTTGAGCGCCGCCGAACAGCGCAAGGTGGTCAGGCAACTCGCGCAATTGCTGCCGCCGGGTGACGCGCATCGCGCGCGCCTGCTCGATACCCAGCGCTGCGGGCTGGATTTCACCAACGACAACCAGAAGGGCTACGAATTCGCCAATGCCAAGCTGGCCGATGCGCTGGCCGCACACGATGATGGGGCCGCAATCCGCTTTTACTACTGTCGCGGCGGCTATCTGGAGAGCCTCAAGACCCCGCGCGATGCGCTGGCCGATTTCGAACGCGGCATCGACCTCTCGCGCGCGGCCGGCAAGGACGCGATGCTGGCTTCCGGCCTGCAGGCGCGCGGCGGCATGTACTCGTTGCTCGGCATCTACGGCAAGGCGCTGGCGGACCTGCTCGAAGCACGGCGGCTGTTCACCGAGCAGGAATTAGACGAGGCGGCCAGCCAGATCCTGCAGGACATCGGCATCACCTACCGGCGCCTGGGCTATCCGGACAAGGCACGCGAATACCTGAACCAGGCCATCGCCCACGAAAAACGCGTCGGCGACACCGAATCGCTGTACATCTCGACCTTGCAACTGGGTTATGCCGACCAGGAAACCGGACAATACGAATCCGCGCTGGCCACCCAGCAGCATGCCCTGGAGCTGGCCACCACAACCGGCGATCGCGCCAGCATCGCAGCGGTGAATCTCGCCATCGCCTCCGTTCTGACCGACCTGCACCGCTATGCCGAAGCCCAGTCGGAGCTGCACAAGGCCGCAGAGGGATTCGCCGCCGTCGGCGACCGCGCCGATACCGGCATGCTCGCCTACGAAAGCGGCCGCGCGCTGGCCGGGATGAAGGAGCCGCGCAAGGCGCTGGCCGAATTCGCCACCGCCGAGAAGGAATTCAAAGCCAGCGGCAATCGCCGCTACCAGGAAATCCTCTATCGTGCACAGGCCAAGTCTTTCGAAGATGCCAATCAGCCGGCCGCGGCGCTGACCGCGTACAAGAACTATCTCGCCGCGCACGACGCCGTGGCCAAGGAACGCGCCAACCAGCAGGCGCAGATGCTGCGTGAGCAGTTCGACACCGACCGCGCGAAGATGGAAAACCTGCGCCTGAAAAGCGAACAGACAGCGAAGGATCGCCAGGTCGAGGCACTGCAAGGCGTGCGCCGCTGGCAACAGGTGGCGATGGGATTGCTCGCGATCCTGATCGGCCTGCTTTCGCTGCTCGCGATCCGGCAACTGGCGCGGCTGCGCAACTGGAAGCGCATGGCCTCGGTGGACGCGCTGACCGGCGTCGCCAACCTGCGCGGCGTGCAGCATTTCGCCAACGCCGCGCTGCGGCGCGCGCACGCGCAAAACGAGCCGCTGACCGTGCTCGCCATCGACATCGACGAGTTCAAGCGCATCAACGACGTGCACGGACATCCCACCGGCGACCGCGTACTGCGCGAAGTTGCCCACGCCTGCGCGGACGCGCTGCGCGACGGCGACCTGCTCGGCCGCATCGGTGGCGAGGAATTCCTCGCCATCCTGCCCGGCACGCTGGTCGATCACGCCGTCGACGTGGCCGAGCGCCTGCGCCGGCGCGTCGAAACGCTGGAAATCGTCGACCTGCCGGGCAGCGTGCGCGCAACCATCAGCATTGGCGTCGCTGAAATGCTGCCGCACGATCGCGACGTATCCGCCCTGGTCGAGCGCGCCGACGCGGCGTTGTACCGAGCCAAGGCGTTGGGCAGGAATCGGGTGGTGAGCGCCGATTCCTAGGAGCGCGGCGCGGTGGCGGGTGCGGCGGCGGCGACCGGCGGCGATTCCGCGGCGCGATAGCGTTTGTGCAGGGTGGCCACGCGCTGCACGTAGACCTGGGTCTCGTCGAAC
>DASTAL010000022.1:0-2894 GCA_035712685.1 Rudaea sp.
CAACCGACCGCGCGCCTACGAGGATTTCGCCGCGGTTGCCGAAGACCTGATCAAGCGCGGCGTCACCTCGCCGGCGCACCTGGGTGCCGAAGGCGGCAGCAACGGCGGCCTGCTCATGGGCAACATGCTGACCGAATATCCGCAATTGTTCGGCGCGATCGCCTGCGAAGTGCCGCTGCTCGACATGAAGCGCTACTCGCACCTGGACGCCGGCGCTTCCTGGATCGCCGAGTACGGCGATCCGGATACGGCCGATTGGGATTTCATCAAGACCTTCTCGCCCTACCAGAATGTGGAGAAGGACAAGAAATATCCTCCGGTGCTGTTCTACACCACCACCAGCGACGACCGCGTCGGCCCCGCGCAGGCGCGCAAAATGGCGGCGAAAATGGAAGGCATGGACCTTCCGAACGTGTGGTTCTACGAGAACACCGAAGGCGGCCACGGCGCCGGCGCGGACAACAAGCAGTCCGCGCACATGCACGCGTTGGCGTACACGTTCCTGTGGGACAAATTGCAGTAGGCGGGTCGAACCGCCTGCGAAAGGCCCCGCCCCGCGCGGGGCTTTTTTTCGTGCGCCCGCGCCGGCTTTGCTTTATCCTTCGCGCCCCTCGAAAACCCGCTGGAATGCCATCATGGGCCTCGACCTCGTCTCCGCCGGCCGCGACGTGCCGAACGAAATCAACGTCGTCATTGAAATCCCCAAGGATGCCGATCCGGTCAAGTATGAGGTCGACAAGGCCACCGGCGCGATCTTCGTCGACCGCGTGCTGTCCACGCCGATGCGCTATCCGTGCAATTACGGCTACGTGCCGCACACGCTTGGCGGTGATGGCGATCCGCTCGACGCGCTGGTGATCCTGCCGCTGCCGCTGGTGCCGGGCTCGGTAATCCGCTGCCGTCCGGTCGGCATGCTGAAGATGAGCGACGAGGCCGGCACCGACGAGAAGCTCGTCGTCGTCCCGCACGCGAAGACGTTTGCCGGCTACGCGCACATCGCCGACATCGGCCAGGTGTCGGCGAACTGGCTCGAGCGCATCGGCCACTTCTTCGAGCACTACAAGGATCTCGAAAAGGGCAAGTGGGTGAAGATCGAAGGCTGGCACGACGCGGCCGCCGCGAAGCGTGAAATCCTCGACGGCGTCGCGCGCTACAAACAGAGCCCGGACAAACCGAATTTCTGATCTTCAATCGTCCGGCGTCTCGTCCGCATCCGGCGCCGGAGCCTGTTCCGGCCACGGCATCGCGAGCAGGTCCTGCGCGCGCCAGAAACGGATGAATCCGAAGCGGTACGGCAATTCCAGATCGGGTTTCGCGGTGATAGGATACTTTGTGTAAAAAGTGACAATTTCCCCGTCAGGATGCGCGGCGCACCAGGCGCGCAGTTCATCGAAATTGACTTTCGGCAGCGGCTGCGTGAAGCGTCCGGGGAATTCGAACAGGCCGTGGTGCCAGGCCAAGTGCGCAATCGGCCGGCCGGCATCCTGGTCCTGCTTGATGCGCGCCGCCGCAACACGCACGTCGACATACGGGCCGACGCCCTGCGCCAGCGCAAGCATGCCGATCGCCGCGGTCGCCGCGCTCGATAACGCCAGCACGCGCAGCGAGGTGTGCACGCCGGGCGCGAACAGCACAATCAGGCCGACCAGGGCCGCCAGCGCACCCCAGACCGGCCAGATGCCCGAGATGACATGCAGGAATTGCGGCGTAAGCTTGCCGACGGCGACCATCTTCGCGACGAATGCGAAATCCTGAGGCTGCGCGGCAAGATACGGCAGTGCCGCAAGCGCGAGTCCGGCGATCAGCAGCAGCGCCCCGAACAGGCGCCCGCGCACGCGCGCGCCGTCGGCGCCGAGCACCTTGGCCAGATACAGCGCCAGCGCCGGCAACAAGGGCAGCAGGTAATGCGGCTGCTTGCCGCTGACGAAGCAGAACGCGACGAATGCGGGCACGGCCCAGGCCACCGCGAAACGCACGCTTTTGGAAATGTGGAAGGATTCGCGCCATGCCCGCCACGGCGCGCGCACGGCCAGCGTCCATGGCAGCACCATCGCCGGCAACACCATGAAATACCACCACAGCGGACGGCGGTGCGCGAAACTGTTTGCCATGCGATCCACCGTCTGGCGCAGGAAGATCGCGTCCGCGTATTTCCCACCGCCCATGATCGCGGCAGGCACCGCCCAGGCCAGCGCGATGACGGCGCCGCCGAGCACGGCCAGTCCGGTCATCGCGTACCAGCGGCGCTTGTTCGCGCGCGCCGTATCGCTCCACCACGGCCCCAGCACGAGTGCGAAGCCGGCGTCGAGCAGCACCACCGGTCCCTTGGTCAGGATGCCGAGACCGAAGCCGAGCGCGAGCAGGACGAGGCCGCGCCGCCAGCGCTGCGCGTCCCAGTCCAGCGCGCCGTGCAGGGCGAGCAACACGAACGTCGCCAGCAGCACGTCGAACATGATCGCGCTGGAAAAAATCGCGAAGTAGACGATGCCGAACAAGACGATCACGGCACGGCGCGCGAGCGCGGCATCCGGTTCCAGCCGTAACACGAGTCGCTCGAACAGCGCGAGCGAAGCGAACGACGCCGCAAGCACGCCCAGACGCACCGCCCACACGTGCAGGCCGGCGAAGAGCCAACCCAGGTTGATCAGCCAGAACAACAGCGGCGGCTTGTCCGAATACGGCGCGCCGTTGAGATGCGGCACCAGAAAATCCAGGTGCAGGCGCATCTCCCAGGCCACCGCAAGGTAACGCGTCTCGTCGATCGGCAACGCGGGCAGGAACAGTACCACCGGCAGCAGGAGCAGCAGCCACCACACGCGGCCGTCGGCGGCGAGGGAGCGCAGCCAGCGCGAAACGGAATTGTCGGCCATCATCACTTCGTCGGCGCGGGAAAG
>DASTAL010000023.1:0-3908 GCA_035712685.1 Rudaea sp.
ACGGCGGCATTCCGCGCGGCGGACCTCGGCCAGAACACGGTACTGATCGAACGTTATGCCGCGCTGGGCGGCGTCTGCCTCAACGTCGGCTGCATACCGTCCAAGGCCTTGTTGCATGCCGCGCGCGTGATCGACGAAGCGAGCCACGCGGCGGACATCGGCATCGAATTCGGCGCGCCGAAAATCGACATCGCCAAACTGCGCGGCTTCAAGGAGAAAGTCGTCGCGCAGTTGACCGGCGGCCTCGCCGGGATGAGCAAGCAGCGCAAGGTCACGGTGGTGCAGGGCGCCGGCAAATTCGTGTCGCCCCACGAAATCGAAGTCGAGGGTAAGGACGGCAAGAAGCTGGTGCGCTTCGAAAAGGCCATCATCGCCGCCGGTTCGCAGGCGGTGAAGCTGCCGGGATTCCCATGGGACGACCCGCGCATGATGGATTCCACCGATGCGCTTTTGCTCGGCGAGGTACCGAAAAAACTGCTCGTGGTCGGCGGCGGCATCATCGGCCTGGAAATGGCCTGCGTCTACGACGCGCTCGGCAGTGAAGTCACCGTCGTCGAACTGCTCGACCAACTCATGCCCGGCGCGGATACCGACCTGGTGCGTCCGCTGGCACAGCGCCTGTCCAAACGCTACGCCGGCATCCATCTCAAGGTGAAAGTCGCGAAGATCGAAGCGACGAAGGCCGGGCTCAAAGCCACGTTCGAGGGCGAGAAAGCGCCGGAGCCCGCGGTTTACGACCGTGTCCTCGTTGCCGTCGGCCGATCGCCGAACGGCGGGAAACTCGATGCGGACAAGGCCGGCGTGCAAGTCACCGAGCGCGGCTTCATTCCCGTCGACAAGCAGATGCGCACCAACGTGCCGCACATTTTCGCGATCGGCGACCTGGTCGGCAATCCCATGCTTGCGCACAAGGCTACGCACGAAGGCAAGGTCGCCGCCGAAGTCTGCGCCGGACAAAAGAGCGAGTTTGTCGCGCGTGTGATTCCGTCCGTCGCCTACACCGATCCGGAAGTGGCCTGGGTCGGCGTCACCGAAGGCGAGGCAAGGCAGAAGGGCCTGAAGTTCGGTGTCGGCAAATTCCCCTACGCCGCCTCCGGTCGCGCCATTGGCATCGGCCGCACCGAAGGATTCACGAAACTCATCTTTGACGAAGAGTCCCAGCGCGTGATCGGCGCGGGCATCGTCGGCCCGAACGCGGGCGATCTGATTTCCGAAGTCGCGCTCGCTATCGAAATGGGCTGCGAAGCCGGCGACATCGCGCTCACCGTGCATCCGCATCCGACTTTGTCCGAATCCGTCGGCATGGCGGCCGAGGTCTACGAGGGTACGATCACGGATTTGTACATTCCGAAGCGCAAGTGATCACTTGCGTTTCCTGCGTTCGGTCTTGCCATCGTACGCTGGCGCTATCTGCTCTGCTACTTCGTAGTGCCGCACCAGCGGCTCCATGTCGAGCAGGTAGCGGTCGTCCTCGGGATAGTAGACCGATTTGTCGGGATTCTCGCCGGCGAACGCGCGCACGGCATCCATCGAATCCCAGAGCGAGACGAGCATGAATTCGCAGTGCTCGCCCTGCACGCGGCGCAGCACGGTCACGCCGCGGTTGCCGGGCGTGGCGGCGTAATCCTTCAACCCGGTTTCCTGCAGGTAGGCCAGGTAATCGTCGGCCTTGTCGGCCTGGGTGATGCCGCGCCAGATGCGAGCGATCATGCGATTCTCCCGCTGGGTGGATTCAGCATACCCGAGCGAGATGTCGAGCGCAGCAGGTTATTCGTCAGGTTTCGGCGATCCCCGCGCGTCCGCGCAATATCGCGGCGAGCACGTCCGGTGCGTAATCGAACGAATCGTAGAACAGGCGGTCTTCCGGCAAACCGGCGGCGACGAAGGCACGGCGGCCCGCGTCGATCAGTGCCGGCGGGCCGCTCATGTAAACGTCGAACCCGGACAAGTTCGGATGATCTTCGAGCACCGCCTCGTGCACCAATCCCGCGCGTGTTCCGTCCGCCGCATCGTTTTCCGAAATCACCGGGATGAAACGCAGGCTCGGTGCCACCGTCGTCCAGATTTGCGGCAGATCGCGCAGATACAACTCCTGCGATGCGCGCGCGCCCCAATACAGCGTCATCGCGCGGCGCGTGCCCAGGTGCAGGAAATGTTCGATCAACGCCTTGATCGGCGCGAAGCCGGTGCCGCCGGCGACGAACAACAATGGGCGTTCGGAATCCTCGCGCGGCACGAAGGTGCCGAGCGGACCTTCCACGCGCAGCGTCGCGCCGGGTTCGAGGTCCGCGAACACGTGCCGGGTGAAGTCGCCGCCGGCGACGTGGCGCACGTGCAGTTCGATCTCGCGGCCGGTGTGCGGTGCGTTGGCGATGGAAAACGCGCGGCGCTTGCCGCCGGGCAGCAACACATCGAGGTATTGTCCGGGCAGGCGGTTCAACGATTCGTCCGCCGGCGGCGCCAGACGCAGGCGCATCACGTCGGGCGCAAGCAGGGTCTTGTCGATCAGTTTCAGTGCCAGCATGCGCCTGGGCATGGCCGCGACGGAGGCCACCTCTCGCGCGGCGACGGTGAGGTCCGAACGCGGCACGGCCTGGCACAGCAGCACCTGGCGGTGCGCCACTTCCGCCGCGTTCAAGGCGCGCGGCGGATTGCGCGGATAGTGGCAATCGCCGGATACCAGCGTCGCCTTGCAACTTCCGCACACGCCGGACAGGCACGAATACGGCAGCGCCAGCCCCGCGCGGCGTGCGGCGTCGAGCACGCTCTCGTCCGCGCCGACGGCAAAGCGCTTGCCGCTGGCCTGCAGGGTGACGGTGAATTCCACCCGGCGATTGTCGCCGAAGTTGCTATGCTGGTGCGAGCAAGGCAGGGAGAAACCGCATGGCGATCTGGAAGCAACCCGTCACCCTCGACCAATTCAATGCGCTCAACCGGAATACGATGATGCAAGCGATAGGCATCGTCTTCACCGAAGTCGGCGACGATTTCCTGCGCGCGACCATGCCCGTGGACACACGCACACATCAGCCATATGGATTGCTGCACGGCGGAGCTTCCGTGGCGCTCGCCGAAACCCTTGGCAGCGCGGCCGGCATGATGCTGGTCGATCCGGCGCGCGAGATCGTGGTCGGCATCGAAATCAACGCCAATCACGTGCGCGGCGTGAAATCCGGCACCGTCACCGGCACCGCGCGCGCCCTGCACATCGGGCGCAGCACACAGGTCTGGGAAATCCGCATCGAGGACGAGGGCCAACGCCTGGTCTGCATTTCGCGCCTGACATTGGCGGTGGTGCCGCGCGCGACGGCATAGGGCGCAAAATATCGTAATGCTGCATTGCGGCGAAAAGCGCCAGCCGCTACCATCGCGGCGTGCATTCCACGGTCGAATCCCTGCCTGAAGCCCGCCGCGACTGGCGGCGGCCTTTGCGCTATTTGTGGCGCACGCCCTGGGTATTCGTCCACGTTGTCGTTGCCGTGCCGCTCGCGCTGGTCGCGTTCAGCCCGATCGGGCGCCGCGCACGCGTGCGCGGCGAACGCCTGGATCACTGGTTGCAACGCTGGTGGTCGGGCGGCATCGTGCGCCGCTGCGGATTCCGCATCGTGCGCTTGGGCGAGCCGCAGCCCGGCGCGGTACTGTTCGTCGCCAACCACGTCTCGTGGCTCGACATCGAACTGATGCACAGCCAGCGCGTGATGAGTTTCGTCGCCAAGGCCGAGATCGCGCGCTGGCCGCTGATCGGCTGGCTGGCGAGCCGTGCCGGTACGATTTTCCATCGCCGCGGCAGCGGGCATTCGCTGAGCGCAGTCATCGAGCAGGCCATCGAGCGCCTGCGCAACGGCGCGGCCGTCGGCGTGTTCCCGGAAGGCGGCACCGGTCCGGGCGATCGCTTGCGCACCTTCCAC
>DASTAL010000024.1:0-10041 GCA_035712685.1 Rudaea sp.
GTGCGTGCGGCACCGCCCGGACCTGGCCGTGATCGCCGATCCGACGCTCGAACCCGAACTGCGCACGAAGCTTGCCGCGGCAAAGTTGCCGGCACGCGCCATGTCCGGCGAGGCCGGGTTGCGCGAAGCCGCGGCGGGCGAGGCTGACATCGTCATCGCCGCCATCGTCGGCGCGGCGGGACTGGACTCGACCCTTGCCGCTGCGCGCGCCGGCAAGCGCCTGCTGCTGGCGAACAAGGAAGCTGTGGTCATGGCCGGCCCGCTCCTGCTGCAGGCGCTGCGCGAAGGCAGCGGCGAACTCGTGCCGATCGATTCGGAGCACAACGCGATATTTCAATGCCTGCCCCATCGACCGGGGATGGCCGGTGTCGATCGCCTGCCCGGCGGCCAGCCGGATCTCGAAACTGCCGGCGTGCGTCGCATCGTGCTCACCGCCTCGGGTGGGCCGTTCCGCGGGCGCACGCGCGCGCAACTTGCGGCGGTCACGCCGGACCAGGCCTGCGCGCATCCGAACTGGGCCATGGGACGCAAGATTTCGGTGGACTCGGCCACGCTGATGAACAAGGGCCTGGAGGTGATCGAGGCGCACTGGCTGTTCGGCGCACGTGCGGACCAGATCGAGGTCGTCGTGCATCCGCAGAGCATCGTGCATTCGCTGGTCGAATACGCCGACGGGTCGACCCTGGCCCAGCTCGGCAACCCGGACATGCGCACGGCGCTGGCGCACGCGCTGGCGTACCCCGAACGCATCGTGTCGGGCGTAGCCGGACTGGATCTGGCGCGCCTGGGCAGCCTGCAATTCGAAGCGCCGGATCGGGCCACGTTCGCCTGTCTCGACCTTGCCTGGCGCGCACTCGCCGCAGGCGGCACCGCGCCGGCGATCCTGAACGCGGCCAATGAGATTGCGGTCGCGGCGTTTCTTGCCGGCACCCTGCCCTTCCTCGCCATCGCCGAGGTCATCGCGGCCACGCTGGACGCAATGCCGGCTGAACCGGTCGAAACGCTGGAGCGCCTGATTTACGCTGATTTAACCGCGCGCCAGCATGCACAACGTATCATGCGCCGGGCGCATAATTGCTGAGTTTCCGGATGAGCGAGTTTCTGGGTTCCGTCTGGTGGCTGTTGGTCACCCTTGGCCTGCTGGTCACCTTTCACGAGTTCGGCCATTACTGGGTCGCGCGCCGCTGCGGCGTCAAGGTACTGCGTTTTTCCGTCGGCTTCGGCAAGCCGATCTGGTCGCGCATGGGCCGCGACGGCGTCGAATACGCGATCGGTGCGATTCCGCTCGGCGGCTACGTGAAGTTCCTCGACGCGCGCGAATCCGAGAATCCCGAAGCCGCCGCGCACGAGCCGGGGGAATACAACGCCGCGCCGGTCGGCAAGCGCATGCTCATCGCCGCCGCCGGACCCGTTTTCAACATCGTGTTCACGATCGTCGCATTCTGGGCGATGTTCGTGGTCGGGCGCCCCGACTTCCAGCCCGTGATTGGCACTCCGCAGGGGCTTGCCGCCGCCGCGGGCCTGCACGCCGGCGATCGCATCACGGCGGTCGATGGCAACGCTGTCGATTCGTGGAGCACGGCCATGCTCGACGTGGCCCAGGCCGCGATGCTGCGCCAGGACGTCGCGCTGCAGGTCCAGACCGCTGGCGGTAAGGCGCAAACGCACACTCTGGCCTTGAGCCAACTGCCGCAAGGCGTGGCGGACGACAAGACCTTCGATGCCATCGGCTTGCAACTGCAACCGCCGCCCGCCGTGGTCGGCGGCCTGAGCGCCGGGGGCGCCGCGGCGCTGGCCGGCTTGCGCGAGGGCGACCGCATCACCGCGATCAACAACAGGCCCGTCGCCTCGTTCGCGGAACTGGTCAAACTCGTGCCGGAACTGGCCTCGCTCGACCCGCACCTGCACCTCACCGTGCAGCGCGGCGCCGATACGCTGGGTTTCGATCTCACCGCCGAGCAGCACGCGCAGGACGGAAAGTCCCGCTGGCTGATTGGCGTCGCGCCGGGCAACACGCACGACGCGCTGGAACGCTACAACCCGTTGCGCGCGATCTCCGCCGCCCTGCACGAAACCTGGAAGACCACGCGCGCCACGCTCGGCATGATCGGTGCCATGCTCACCGGCGCGGCCTCGACGAAGAACCTTTCGAGCGTGATCAGCATCGCGCAGGTGGCCAATGCCTCGGCGCAAATGGGCCTAGCCTGGTTCCTGTCCTTCCTCGCGATCATCTCGCTGAGCCTGGGAATCCTCAACCTGCTGCCGATTCCGATGCTCGACGGCGGGCACCTGCTCTACTACCTGGTCGAATGGGTCAAGGGCAGCCCGGTGAGCGAGCGCACCATGATCGCCGGCCAGTACGTGGGCATGGCGGCACTCGCCGCGTTGATGAGCCTGGCCTTTTACAACGATATCCTGCGCTTGGTTGCGCATTGACATTACAATAGCCGGTCGTGGCGCAGGCCCGGCCATTGCAATTCCCATAAAAACGAATCGGAAACCGACGATGAAGCGTATCGCCGCTCTTGTACTGCTCGCCTGCCTCGCTGCCAAAGCCCACGCCTTCGATCCGTTCGTCGCATCCGACATCCGCATCGACGGCCTGCAGCGCATTTCCTCCGGCACGGTCTTCACCTACCTGCCGATCGAAAAAGGGGACCAGGTCACGAACGAGCGCGCCGCGCAGGCGATCCGCGCGCTGTACAAGACCGGCTTCTTCAGCGACGTCTCGATTACACGCCAGAACGACATCCTGGTCATCACGGTCAAGGAGCGCCCGGCGATTTCCAAGATCCAGCTCAAAGGCAACAAGGACATCAAGACCGAAGAGCTGCTGAAAGGGCTGAAGAACATCGGCCTGTCCGATGGCGAACCGTTCGACCGCCTGTCGCTGGATCGCGTGACCCAGGAACTCACCCGCCAGTACTACAACCGCGGCAAGTACAACGTCACCATCAAGCCGACGGTAATCGGCCTGGACCGCAATCGCGTGGAGCTGTCCATCAACATCGCCGAAGGCAAGGTCGCCAAGATCAAGCAGATCAACGTCGTCGGCAACCATGCGTTCACGCAACAGCAGATCCGCGACGATTTCGAATCGGACACGTCGAACTGGACGTCGTGGTATTCGAAAGACGACCAGTACTCGCGTGAAAAGCTTTCCGGAGATCTCGAGAAACTCAACTCGTACTATCTCGACCGCGGCTACGCCGACTTCAACATCGACTCGACCCAGGTCAGCATCAGTCCCGACAAACGCGCGATGTACATCACTGCCGACATCACCGAGGGCAGCGTCTACAAGATCGCCGAGATCAAACTCAGCGGCGATCTAGTGCTGACCGAAGCCGACATGCGCAAGCTCATCGTCGCGCACGATGGCGAGGTGTTTTCGCGGCAAAAACTCGAAAAATCCGCGCAGCAGATGACCGCGGTGCTCGCCAATATCGGCTATGCCTTCGCCCAGGTTACGCCGATCCCGACGCTCAACCGCGAGAAGCGCACCGTCGGCATCAATTTCTTCGTCAATCCCGGCAAGCGCGTTTACGTGCGCCGCATCGTGTTCAAGGGCAATCACGTCACCCAGGACGAGGTGATGCGCCGCGAAATGCGCCAGCTCGAGGGCGCATGGTACTCGCAGGCCGCGATCGATCGCTCCAAGGTGCGCCTGCAGCGCCTGGGCTACTTCAGCAAGGTGGACATCACCACGCCCAAGGTACCGGGCACGGACGACCAGGTGGACATGGACGTGACCGTCGAGGAGACCACGTCCGGTTCGTTCACGTTCGGCGTCGGTTTTTCGCAGGTCTACGGCCTGGTGCTGAGCACCTCGATATCACAGAACAATTTCCTCGGCACCGGCGACCGCGCCTCGCTCACCGTATCCAAGAGCGACTTCGTGACCAAGTACGCGCTGTCATATTTCCAGCCCTACCTGACGCCGGACGGCATCGGCCTCGGCTACGACCTGTCGTATTCGAAGTTGAACCAGTCGCAAGCCAACCTCGCCAACTACCTGAGCAACACCGGCGCGTTTTCCACGTACATCGGCCTGCCGGTGACCGAGAACGACACCGTCAACCTGCAACTCGGGGTGAGCAAGACCAAGATCATTACCGGTTACCCCGCCTGCGTATCCATCGATGTCACTACCGGCGCCTGCACCGTGGATCCCACCACCGGGCAACCGATCACCTACATCGCGTATTACTCGCCGCTGCCGATCGTCGACTACATCAACCGGCTCAACCACAACACCTTCCACGAATGGTCGGTCACGGCATCGTGGGCGCACGATACGCGCAACAAGTTCTTCAATCCCACGCACGGTTCGCTCCAGCAGTTCTCGGCCGAGCTGGCTCTGCCCGGCTCCACCGTCGAGTACTACAAGCTGATCTATCGCTATGCGCAGTACCTGCCGATCACCGAAGGGCTGACCTTCGAAGGCTCGACCACGATCGGCTACGGCAATACCTGGCGCGCCGCCGACGGTCGCGATCCGGCCACCGGAGCGCCGGTCAAGGTCAACGGCCTGCCGTTCTTCGAGGATTTCTACGCCGGCGGCGTTTCCGACGTGCGCAGCTTCCGCGACAACACCCTGGGCCCGTACGCACTGGCGCCGGGATGCACGGACTTCACCAACTACTATTGCCGCCAGCCGCTCGGCGGCAACCTGAAAACGGTCGCATCGTTCGAACTGATTTTCCCGACACCCTTCGTCAAGGACGACACCGCCACGCGCCTGTCCTGGTACCTGGATGTCGGTAACGTGTTCAACCAGAACAACCCATCGCTCGGCAACGCCCTGTACGACAACAACGGCTTCTCGTGGGGCGCGCTGCGTGCATCCACCGGCATATCCCTGCATTGGCAGGCGCCGGTCGGGCCGATCATCATCAACCTCGGCCGGCCGATTCGTTCCAAGCCCGGCGATATCGGCGAGACGTTGCAGTTCAACTTCGGTACGACATTCTGATTTGCTTGCGCAAGGGCTGTGCAAAACCGGCCCTTTGCGTATGATTCGGGCAAGTACGGTCGCGCGAAGGGTTTCCGGGTGAGGGCTGGCGCCGGCAAATGGCAGTATGTCAGTGCGTTCGCGCTGGCCTTGGCGTTGCTGCCTTTTCTGGCCCTGGCGCAGACGGCGGCCGGCAAGGTCGGCTATGTCGACCTCAAGCGCCTGATCGACAACGCCCCGCAGATGGTGGAAAGCCGCAGCCGCCTGCAACGCGAATTCGCTCCACGCGATGCCGCGCTCAAATCCGACGAAACGCGCCTGGCCGACATGAACAAGCGCTACGCCCGCGACGGCGCCATCATGTCCAAGGCCGACGCCGACGTGCTCAAACGCCAGATCGACACGCTCGACGGCGCGATCAAACGTACGCGCGACGCGCTGCGCAACGACCTCAACACGCGTGCGGCGGCCGATCGCGACCGCATCTGGCAGCAGATCAACGATGCCGTGATCGACTACGCACGCGCGCACGGCTACGACCTCATCGTGCCCAGTCCCGTGGTCTACGCAAATCCGCGCATCGACATCACGGATGCCGTGCTCGACCAGTTGCGCCATGCCAAACCCGCTGCCGGAACGCCGCCGTGAACGCGCCCCGCTTCACCCTCGCCGAACTTGCCACGCGTTTCGACCTGCAACTGCGCGGCGACGGCAGCCTTGCCATCGACGGGGTCGGTACGCTGGAAGCCGCCACGGCCAGGCAACTGACCTTTCTCGCCAACCCGCATTACCGCACCCAGCTTGCGGGCACGCGCGCCGGCGCGGTCGTCCTGCGCGACGCCGATGCCGAGGCCTGCCGCGGCGCCTGCCTGATCGCGACCGACCCCTACGTCGCGTTCGCGAAAATCGCCGCCTTGTTCGAACGCACCGCCGCGCCCGTGCCCGGCGTGCATCCGAGCGCGGTCGTCGCGGCCAGCGCCATCGTCGCCGCGAGCGCTTCGGTCGGGCCGTTCTGTTTCGTCGGCGACGACGCCGTTGTCGATGCCGGTGCCGTGCTGGGCCCGCATTGCAGCGTCGGCGAGCGCTGCCATGTCGGCGCGCAGGCGCGTCTGGTCGCGCGCGTAACGCTGGTGCGCGACGTCACGCTCGGCAAGCGCGTGCTCATCCACCCGGGCGCCGTCATCGGCGCGGACGGGTTCGGCATCGCCTTCGACCAAAGTGCTTTTGACCAGGGCGGCTGGATCAAGGTCCCGCAGCTGGGCGGCGTGCGCATCGGCGACGACTGCGAAATCGGCGCCAATACCACGATCGACCGCGGCGCGCTGGAAGACACGGTGCTGGAAGACGACGTGCGCCTGGACAACCAGATCCAGATCGCGCACAACGTGACCATCGGCGCACACACGGCAATGGCCGGCTGCGCGGCCGTGGCCGGCAGCGCCCGAATCGGCCGCAACTGCCTGATCGGCGGCGGCGCCGGTATCGTCGGCCACATCCGCATTGCCGACCGCGTCACGATCACGGCACGAACCCTCGTCACGCACTCCATCGATGCGCCCGGGGAGTATTCATCCGGCACGCCGGTGCAGGATAATCGCGCCTGGCGTCGCAACGCGGCGCGCTTCAAGCACCTGGACGAACTCGCCCGCCGCGTGGGGCAACTGGAAAAGGATTCGCACAAATGACCCAAACCGGACAAGACGTTTCGCTTCCGCTCGATGTCGAGCGCATCATGGGTTTGCTGCCACACCGCTTCCCGTTCCTGCTCGTCGATCGCGTGGTCGAGTTCGAGCATTCCAAGCGCCTGGTAGCGCTGAAGAACGTTACCGTCAACGAGCCGCACTTCCAGGGCCACTTCCCCGGCCACCCGGTCATGCCCGGCGTGCTGATCATCGAGGCGCTGGCGCAAGCCTCCGGTCTGCTCGTGTTCCTGTCCACGCCGAAGCACGAAACCCAGCCGATGTACTACCTGGTCAAGGTCGACAACGCCAAGTTCACGCGCATGGTCGTGCCGGGCGACCAGTTGATGCTGCACGTCGAGCTCAAGCGCATGTTGCGCGGCATGGGCCTGTTCGCCTGTCGCGCGCTGGTCGGCGGCGCGCAGGTGGCCGAAGCCGAACTGCTGTGCGCCGGGCGCAGCGACGCATGATCCATCCCACCGCGCTAGTCGACGCGAGCGCAAAACTCGGCGCCAACGTCAGCGTCGGCCCCTACGCCGTGATCGGCGCCGAGGTGGAAATCGGCGACGGCACCACGATCGGTCCGCACGCGGTGATCCAGGGTCCCACGCGCATCGGCCGCGACAACCGCGTCTGGCAATTCGCGTCGGTCGGCGCCGAGCCACAGGACAAGAAATTCCGTGGCGAGCGCAGCGAGCTCGTCATCGGTGATCGCAACACGATCCGCGAATTCGTCACGATCAACCGCGGCACCGGCGGCGGCGCCGGTGCCACCCGCGTCGGCGACGACAACTGGCTTCTCGCCTACACGCACATCGCTCACGACTGCCACGTCGGCAGCCATTGCGTGTTTTCGAACAACGCCACGCTCGCCGGTCACGTCGAGATCGGCGATCACGTCATCCTCTCGGGATTCGCCGGCGTGCACCAGTTTTGCCGCGTCGGCGAACACGCCTTCATCGGCATGGGCGTGCTGCTCACCGGCGACGTGCCGCCGTTCCTGATGATCGCCACCGACGCGGACGTGCAGGGCCGCCCGCGCGGCATCAATTCGGAAGGCTTGAAGCGTCGCGGCTTTTCGCCCGATCGCATCGCCGCGATCAAGCGTGCCTACAAGATGCTGTACGTCGCCAAGCTGCCGTTCGAGGAAGCCCGTGCGGAACTTGCGCGTGCCGCGCAGGATGCTCCCGACGTAGCGCGCATGCTCGACTTCATCGAGCGCGGGCAGCGCAGCCTGATGCGATGACGCCGGACGCAAGTCCGCTGTTTGCCCTCGTCGCCGGCGAAGCCTCGGGCGACCTGCTCGGCGCCGGCTTGATCCGTTCCCTGCGCGAGCGCTTCCCGGCCGCGCGCTTCGCTGGCATCGGCGGACCGCAAATGACCGCGGCCGGAATGGACATCTGGCACCCCGCGGAGAAGCTGTCCGTGATGGGGCTGGTCGAGGTGCTGCGCCACCTGCCGCAGTTGCTGGCGATCCGACGCGATGTGTACAAACGCACATTGCGGCAACGTCCGGCCGTATTCATCGGCATCGACGCGCCGGATTTCAACCTCGGCCTCGAACGACGGCTCAGGCAAGCCGGCATCCCCACCGCGCATTACGTCAGCCCCTCGATCTGGGCCTGGCGCGAGGCGCGCGCGGCGAAGATCGGCGTGAGCGCCGACCGCGTGCTGTGCCTGTTCCCGATGGAACCGCCGATCTACGCGCGCCACGGCGTGGATGCGCGCTTCGTCGGCCACCCACTCGCCGATGCGTTCGCGCTGGAACCCGACCAGTCCGCCGCACGCGCCAAGCTCGGACTCCCCGCCGACGTACCGGTGCTGGCGCTGTTGCCGGGCAGCCGGCTTGGCGAAATCCGGCGCCTGGGCCGCGATTTCCTGCAGGCGGCGGCCATCCTGAAGCACGAATTGCCAAATCTGCGTATCGTCGCGCCGATGGCGAACGCCGAATGCCACACCGCGTTTTCGGGGCTTGCATCCGAACTCGATGGCCTGAGCGTCATCGACGGCAACGCGCATGCGGCGATGATTGCCGCCGATGCCGTGCTGCTGGCTTCGGGAACGGCTGCGCTCGAAGCCATGCTCGCCAAGCGCCCGATGACGGTGGCGTACCGCATCGCGCCGCTGACGCATTTCATCGTGAAAACGCTGGGAATGCTGCGCACCGACGTCTACTCCCTGCCGAACATCCTCGCCGGCCGGCGCCTGGTCCCGGAATTTATGCAGGATGCCTGCAAGCCGGACGCGTTGGCCACGGCCCTGCTGCCGTTCCTGCGCGCGCGCGCGGCGCCGCCGGAACTCCTCGGCGAGTTCAGGCGCCTGCACGAATCCCTGCGCGGTGGCGGCAGTGCGGCGGCGGCCGAGGCGATCGCGCAACTATGCGCTGCGTCAGCGGGCGCTCACGTCCAGCCGTTATGATGCGGCCATGAGACTGCCGCCCCCAAAACGCGCGCGCATCGTCGCCGCGGTCGCCGCCATCGGATTCATCGCCCTGCTGGTCGCAGGGCCATTTGCGTCGAGCGAGCGCGGCGAATTGCTGTTCGCCCTGGCGCTGATCCTCGACAGCGCCCTGCTGATCGCGTTCCTGAGCCGGCGTCCGGCTTTCGCGCTGGCCGTGCCCGCCGTCGTCTTCGGCGGACTGCTGATCGCCGGCGCACTGAAATTCCAGTATCTGACCACGCCCCTGCTCGCACCGGACCTGGTCTATTTTCTCAACCGCGACCTGCTCGACGTGGCCACGCGCTATCCCAGCGTGATGATGGCGCTGATCGGCGGCGCGGTGTTGATCCCGGGTTTGCTCATCCTCGTGTGGTGGCTGGACCGGCCACGCTTGTTCTCGCACCTGCATCCGGCCCCACGCCGGCTCGTGCAAGGCGTCGGCGCGCTCGCGGCCGTGGCCCTGCTTGTCGCCGTGGATGCGCCGCGCGGCCCCTTCGCCAGCGTGTTCGACAAGGGCATGTGGGCGATGATGAACGACCGCAACTACATCGTCGATTTCTTCGCCTCGTTCTGGCAGACGCAGGTCGTGATTCCGAAACCGGCCGCCGACGCCGACCCATCGCTGGTGTGGACGCAATCCTCCGCCGACAATCCCCCGGCTTGCGCGAAAAGCCGTTGCGCGACGGCGAAATTCGCCAGCGCGCAGGAGCACCCGGACATCGTTTCCATCCTCGAGGAGAGCACGTTCGATCCGTCCATGCTCAAGGACTGCACGATCGCGGCGCTGTGCAAGCGCAAGATGTTCGAGGCCGACGGCCGCACGCGCGCGCACGGATTTGCCACGATGCACGTCTGGGGCGGCGGCACCTGGACCAGCGAATTCGCCCTGCTCACGGGCCTGAACCACCTGAGTTTCGGCGAGGCCGGCCTGTACGCGCCGTACAATCTTGCCCCGCGGGTCGCCTACAC
>DASTAL010000025.1:0-10705 GCA_035712685.1 Rudaea sp.
TATTCAGCGTCGAAAGCGGCGTCTGACCATCTCGTCCGCGCGTACCACCACACCTACGGCTTGCCGGTCCTGACGACGAACTGCTCGAACAACTACGGCCCGTACCAGTTTCCGGAGAAACTCATCCCGCTGATGATCCATAACGCGCTGGCAGGGAAACCCCTCCCGGTCTACGGTGATGGACAGAACGTCCGCGACTGGCTCTACGTGCTCGACCACTGCAGTGCCATCCGGCGCGTGCTCGAAATCGGTCGCACCGGCGAGGTCTACAACGTCGGCGGCGATGCCGAGCGCGAGAACATCCACGTCGTAAAGACGATCTGCAAACTCCTCGACGAGCGCCGGCCGATGAAAGACGGCAGCAGGCGCGAATCGCTGATTGCGTATGTGAAGGATCGCCCCGGCCACGACCGCCGCTACGCGATCGACGCGGGCAAGCTCAAGTCGCAGCTCGGCTGGCGCCAGACGGAAAGCTTCGAGAGCGGCATCGCCAGGACCGTGGACTGGTATCTGGACAACGATACCTGGTGCAAGCGCGTGCTCGATGGAAGCTACCGCGGCGAGCGCCTCGGCGTAGCCGGATAAAACTGGACGAATACACAATGTCGCAAATTGCAAAAGGAATCATTTTGGCGGGCGGCTCCGGCACGCGCCTGTACCCGCTCACGCAGGTGATCAGCAAGCAGTTGCTGCCGGTCTACGACAAGCCGATGGTCTACTACCCGCTGTCGACACTGATGCTCGCCGGCATCCGCGAGGTGCTGGTGATCAACACGCCGCACGAACAGGCCTTGTTCCAGCAACTGCTCGGCGACGGTTCGCAGTGGGGCATTTCGATCAAGTACGCGGTCCAACCTTCGCCGGACGGACTCGCACAAGCCTTCATCATCGGTCGCGAATTCGTGGACGGCCAGCCGAGCTGCCTGATCCTCGGCGACAACATTTTCTACGGCCACGGCCTGACCGACGTGCTGCGCCGGGCGACGCAACGCACGCATGGCGCGACCGTGTTCGGTTACTGGGTGCGCGATCCAGAGCGCTACGGCGTCGCCGAATTCGACGCTGCCGGCAAGGTGGTCGGCCTCGAGGAAAAGCCGGCGCAGCCGCGCTCCAACTACGCGGTCACCGGTTTGTATTTCTATGACCAGCGTGCCTGCGATTTCGCCGCCGCATTGAAACCGTCGCCGCGCGGCGAACTGGAAATCACCGACCTCAACCGCTGCTACCTGCACGATGCCTCGCTGATGCTGGAGAAGCTCGGCCGCGGCTTCGCCTGGCTCGACACCGGCACGCACGAATCCCTGGTCGAGGCGTCGAACTACATCGAGACGATAGAAAACCGGCAGGGGCTGAAGGTCTGCTGTCCCGAGGAAATCGCGTTCATGAACGGCTGGATCGACGCCGAGCAGGTGCTGCGCCTGGCCAAGCCGCTGGCCAAGAATGGCTATGGTCAATATTTGCAGCAGCTGGTGAAGCAGGGTCCGGTGGCATGAAGATCATCGAGACGATCCTGCCCGGCTGTGTCGTGATCGAGCCGCAGGTGCACGGCGACGCGCGCGGGTTCTTCTATGAAAGCTTCCATGCGGAAAAGTATAAAAATGCCGGGCTCGACCTGCGCTTCGTGCAGAGCAACGTCTCGCGCTCGGCACGCGGCGTTCTGCGTGGCCTGCATTACCAGTGGCCGCATCCGCAAGGCAAGCTGGTGAGCGTGCTCGAAGGCGAGGTCTACGACGTGGCCGTGGACATCCGCGCCGGTTCGCCGACGTTCGGGCGCTGGGCCGCAGCCATGCTCACGGCCGACAACAAGCGCCAGTTCTGGATACCGGAAGGCTTCGCCCACGGGTTCGCGGTGGTCTCGGATTACGCCACGTTCTGCTACCAGTGCACGGCGCTGTACGACCGTGCCGCCGATGCCGGGATCCGCTGGAACGACGCCGATATCGCCATCGACTGGCCACTGTCGGCGCCGCTGCTGTCGGACAAGGACGCGAATGCGCCGTTCCTGCGCGACGTGCCGCGCGACAAACTGCCGAAGTATACAAAGTGAAAATCCTGCTGCTCGGCGCGAACGGGCAGGTCGGCTTCGAGCTGGCGCGTTCGCTCGCGCCGCTTGGCGAACTCGTCTGCGCGACACGTTCCGGGGCATTGGTGGGCGGCGCTCCGTGCCTGACCGCCAATCTCGCCCAACCCGAGTCGCTGGCGGCCACCCTGGATGCAGTCAGGGCGGATGTGATCGTCAACGCCGCGGCGTATACCGCCGTCGATCGTGCCGAGGACGAAACGGATCTCGCGCAACGCATCAATGCGCAGGCGCTGGCCGAAATTGGCGCGCACGCGGCGTTGCACAACGCGCTGGTCGTGCACTTTTCCACGGATTACGTGTTCGACGGTGCGGGTTCGCGACCGTATCGCGAGAACGACGCGACGGCGCCGCTGGGCGTCTACGGACGCAGCAAGCTGGATGGCGAGAATGCCTTGCGCGCATCCGGTTGCGATCACCTGATCCTGCGCACGGCGTGGGTGTACGCCGCACGCGGACACAATTTCCTGCGCACGATGCTGCGTCTGGCACGCGAACGCGAGGAGCTGCGCATCGTCGGCGATCAGCGCGGTGCGCCGACGCCGGCGCGACTGATTTCGGCGGCGACGGCAGTGGCATTGGCGCGCCTGCTGGTGCGGCGTGCGGGTGAGCGCGACAAGCGGCTCGGCACGTATCACCTTTGCGCGGCCGACCAATGCACCTGGTTCGACTTCGCCAGCGCGATTTTCGTCCGCGCGCGGACGGCCGGATTGCTCGAGCGGCTGCCGCGGCTGGTGCCGATTGCGACGGCCGACTATCCGACGCCCGCGCGTCGGCCGGCCTATTCCGTGCTCGATTGCCGCAAGATCCGCGATGCGTTCGGCTTGTACCTGCCGTCGTGGAAGGAGGGGTTGAATAGCGTGATTGGCGAATTGGCCGGATAGAATGACGGCATGAGCCAGCTCGTTCCCGTAATCCTTTCCGGCGGTGCCGGCACGCGCTTGTGGCCGGTGTCGCGCAGCGCGTACCCGAAGCCGTTCATGCGCATGGCCGACGGCCAGTCGCTGCTGTACAAGACGCTGGATCGCGCCCTGCGCGTGGCCGGCAGCGGCCCGGTGCTGACCGTGACCGGCCGCGACTATTATTTCCTGACCCGCGACGAATACGCGCGTCATCCGGCCGGCGACGCACGGCACCAGCCGTTCCTCCTCGAGCCGATGGGTCGCAACACGGCGCCCGCCATCGGCCTTGCGGCAATGTATACAATGGAACATTGCAGCGCGGATGCGGTGTTGCTGGTGCTGCCGGCCGATCACTTGATCCGCGACGTGGATGCCTTTGCCGCCGACGCGCGTCACGCGCAGGCGCTCGCGCGCGACGGCTGGCTGGTCACGTTTGGCATCAAACCCACATCGCCGGAAACCGGCTTCGGCTATATCCGCATGGGCGCCGACCTGGCACACGGCGGACGCGAGATCGGCGCTTTCGTCGAAAAACCCGACCGCGCCACGGCGGAAAAATACCTGGCCTCGGGCGACCATGTCTGGAATTCCGGCATGTTCTGCTTCCGCGCCGACGCCTTGCTCGAAGCGATGCAAACGACCTGTCCGGAAGTGCTCGCCGCGGCGCGCGCGTGTTACGCCGCCGTGCGCGGTCGCGCAAGCCCCGTCGAATTCGACAAGGACGCGTTTGCCGCCTTGCCCGACATTTCCATCGACTACGCGGTGATGGAGCGCGCCGTGCGCCGCGCCGTGGTGCCGGCATCGTTCGACTGGAGCGACATCGGTTCGTGGAAGGCGGTCAGCGAAATCGAATCCGGCAGCGCGCCGGATGCCGCCGGCAACCGCGTGCAGGGCATGGCGGTGACGATCGACACGCAGAATTGCTTCATCCAGGGCGGTAAGCGCCTGATCGCCGCGGTCGGCGTGAAGGATCTCGTCATCGTCGACACCGCCGACGCCGTGCTCGTCGCCGACCGCGAACGCGCACAGCAGGTCAAGCAGGTCGTCGAGCAACTGCGCGCTAGCAACCACGCCGCTGCGCGCTTCCACCAGACCGTGCACCGGCCCTGGGGCAGTTACACCGTGCTCGAGGACGAGGCCGACTGCAAGGTCAAGCGCCTGACCGTGAAGCCCGGCCAGGTGCTGAGCCTGCAACTGCACCATCGCCGCAGCGAACACTGGACCGTCGTCGACGGCACCGCGAAAGTGCGCGTGGGCGACCGCGAATTCCTGCTGCAGCGGAACGAATCGACCTTCGTGCCGATGGAAACCCTGCATCGGCTGGAAAATCCGACCGACCGGGACATCCATCTCATCGAAGTGCAGTGCGGCGACTATTTCGGCGAAGACGACATCGTGCGGCTGGAGGACGTGTACGGGCGCGTGCCGGAAAAGCAGGGCTAGTGCCGACGTTCCCATCTTGGTATCGTCCGGAGTTTTCAGCCAGCGGAGCTTCGGGATGCGCCTGCTCTCGATCGCATGTCTTCTGTTTTGCGGGACGGCCTCGGCCGAGTCGCTGCCGTTGGCGGATTTCGCCCGCCACGCGCAATACGAACAAGTGAAGATTTCCCCGGACGGCGCCTATCTCGCGGCGTCGGCGGTAGTGCAGGGGCGCACCGTGCTTGCGCTGATCCATCTGGCGGACATGAAGGGCGTCAACGTCACGCCGCGCGACGCAGCGGACATCGTGGATTTCTGGTGGGTCGCGCCGCATCGCGCGATGTACACGATCGGCGAACGCATCGGCGGGCTCGAGGCGCCGCAATCCACGGGCGAGCTGTACGCCGTGAATGGCGACGGCTCGGGCGGCAAGATCCTGTTCGGTTTTCGCGCCGGCGAGGATCATGGCGCCACGCATATCCAGCACGCCGAACGCGACTTCGCCGTCGGCACGTTGATCGCACCGCTCAATGGCGACGAGCATCATGCCTTGATCGAAAGTTATCCGCTCAACGACCCGGGTCTGACCGGACCGGCGAGCATCAGTGCGCTCGGCGCCTATCCCAAGGCGTACAAGATCGATCTGTACAGCGGCGTGAAAACCCCGGTAGCGGTTTCGCCGCTGCGCAATGCGCGATTCCTCGCCGATCACGCCGGGCACATCCGCTTCGCGT
This sequence comes from Rudaea sp., assembly GCA_035712685.1. Classification (GTDB taxonomy): domain Bacteria; phylum Pseudomonadota; class Gammaproteobacteria; order Xanthomonadales; family Rhodanobacteraceae; genus Rudaea. The sequence continues at coordinate 5,136 of DASTAL010000025.1, forward strand.
TCGGCGAAGACGCCGACCAGATGCAAAAAGTATACTATCGTGCCGGCGATGGCGGCGATTGGGAAAAGGTCTTCGACGAAAGCGCGGGCGCCCGCATGGCGCCATTGCTGTTCTCGCACGACGACAAGGGGGTTTACTTTTCCTGCGGCGGCATCTGTCGCTGGGACGTTGCGACGCGCAAATTGACGACGTTGTGGAGCGCTCCCGGCGTGGCGCCGACCGGGCTGGAATACACGCTCGACGACCAGGACATCTTCGCAGTGCGCAGCGAGCCGGGCCGCCCGGCAGTGACCTTGCTCGACCGCAACGTGCCGGAAGCCAGGCTGCTGGTCGCGTTGATGCAGCAGTTTCCCGGCGAAGATGTGCGCTTCACCTCGAGCACGCGCGACGGGCACAAGGCGGTCGTGTCCGTGCAGGGCGACACCGATCCAGGCGCGTTCTATCTTTACGACGCGCAGACGAAAAAACTGGCTTTCCTGCTCGCGCGCCGGCCGTGGATCAAGGCGGCGCAGATGGCGTCGATGGAGCCGGTGGAGTTGAAGGCACGCGATGGCCTGCCCCTGCACGGCTATCTGACCCGGCCGCCGGGCATGGACAAGGCGCAGAAGCTGCCGCTGGTCGTGTACGTGCACGGCGGGCCGTACGGGGTTCGTGATCATTGGCAATTCGATCCCCAGGTGCAGGCGCTGGCCAGCCGCGGTTACGCGGTGTTGCAGGTGAACTACCGCGGTTCGGGCGGTTACGACGATGCGTTCTACCGCGCCGGTCTGCACCAATGGGGCGGCAGCATGCAGGACGATGTCACCGACGCCACGCATTGGGCGGTGGCGCAAGGCATTGCCGACCCTGCGCGTCTGTGCATTTTCGGCGCCAGCTACGGCGGTTACGCCGCGCTGGAAGGCGCGGTCAAGGAACCCGACTTGTACAAATGCGCGATCGGCTACGTCGGTGTCTACGATTTGCGACTGATGCACACGCGCGGCGACATTCCGCAGACCGAATTCGGCCAGAACTACCTGAAGATGGCGCTCGGCGAGGATCCGGCCGATTTGTGGGATCGCTCGCCGATCGCGCACCTGGACCGGCTCAAGGCCAAGGTGATGCTGATCGTCGGCGGCGCGGACCCGCGCGTGCCGCCGGTGCAGGGAGAAAACCTGCATGCGGCGCTGCTCAAGCGCAATGTCGCGCATGAATGGCTGTATCAGCGCACCGAAGGCCACGGCTTCTACGACGAAGCGAACCGGGAGCAACTCCTGCAGCGCTTAATGTCGTTCCTGGACGCACAGATTGGGTCGAGACACTGACGCACACGCTCCACTCTGCGATACTTGGGAAAGTATTCCGGGAGGGGGTTCCATGACTGGCATTGACAAGACCGCGGCGCAGGCCCGCACCGAAATGACGATCCGCGGCCTGATCATCGGCATCGTCATCACGATCGTGTTCACCGCGGCGAACGTCTACTTCGGCCTCAAGGCGGGGCTGACATTCTCTACCTCGATTCCCGCGGCCGTGATCTCGATGGCGATCCTGAAAGCCATGCGCGACGCCACGATCCAGGAAAACAACATCGTGCAGACCGTGGCCTCGGCCGCGGGCACGCTGTCCTCGATCATCTTCGTGCTGCCGGGCCTGATCATCGTCGGTTGGTGGAACGGCTTTCCGTTCTGGGTGACGTTCGGCATCTGCGCTACCGGCGGCATCCTCGGCGTGATGTACACGATCCCGCTGCGCCGTGCGCTGGTCACGGATTCCGACCTGCCGTATCCGGAAGGCGTGGCCTGCGCCGAAGTGCTCAAGGTCGGTGCCGGGCAGGCGCATGGCGACGGCGCGCAATCAGTGGATGCGAGCAGCGCCGGGCTGAAGGCCGTGGTTTGGGGATCGATCGTCTCGGCGGTGTTCTACATCGTCGTGCAGACGAAAATCTTCGCCAGCGACGTGGCGCAGTATTTCCGCCTCGGCAGCGACGAAAAATCCAGCGCGACCGGTTACGACTTCAATCTTTCGTTTGCGCTGTTCGCGGTCGGACACCTTGTCGGCCTGTGGGTCGGCGTGGCCATGTTGTTCGGCGCATTGATCGGCTGGGGCTGGGCGGTGCCGCATTTCACCGCCCTGCATCCGGCGGCAGGCGACGCGGCGGACGTGGCGCAGGCGGCATGGAGCCACTACGTGCGCTTCGTCGGCGCCGGCGCCATTGGCGTAGCCGCGATCTGGACGCTGGCCAAGCTGGTGAAGCCCGTCGTCGCCGGATTGAGTAGCGCGATGCGCGCCTCGCGCGCGCGCAAGGCCGGCACGCTTGCCTCGATGCCACGCACCGAGCACGACATGCCCATCGGCACGGTCGGCCTGATTTCGCTGGCCTGCCTGGTTCCGGTCGGTTGGCTGCTCTGGCATTTCGCCACGGTCAGCGGTCTCGGTGAACACGCCGTGCTGCTCGCCATCGGTGGCGTCGCTTTCGTGATCGTGCTGAGCTTCCTCGTGTCGGCCGTGTGCGGCTACATGGCCGGACTGATCGGCTCGAGCAACAGTCCGTTGTCGGGCATCGGCATCCTTGTCGTCATCATCGCGGCGCTGCTGCTGGTGCTGTTCGTCAAGTCGCTGGTCCCGGCCGAGGCGGGCAAGGCGCTGGTGGCGTTCGCGCTGTTCATCACGTCGATCGTGTTCGCGGTAGCGTCCATCGCGAACAACAACCTGCAGGACCTCAAGACCGGCCAGCTCGTGGATGCGACGCCTTCGCTGCAGCAGTGGGCGCTGGTCATCGGCGTCATTGCTGGCGCCGTGGTGATTCCGCCGGTGCTGGACTTGCTGCAGCACGCCTACGGGTTCCTCGGCGCTCCGGGCGCCGATCCCGCGCGTGCGCTGCCCGCCCCGCAGGCCGGCCTGATCTCGGCGCTGGCGCAGGGCGTGATCACGAACAACATCGACTGGAGCCTGATCGCCATCGGTGCCGGTGTCGGCGTGGCGATCATCATTCTCGATGAGATCCTCGGCATGATGAAGGCCGGTCCACGTCTGCCGCCACTGGCCGTGGGCCTGGGCATCTACCTGCCGACGTCGACGACGCTGATGGTTGTGGTCGGTGCCCTGGTCGGAGCCTGGTTCGACCGTCGCGCCGAACGTGGCACGAACGGCGACGCGGTCAAGCAACTCGGCATTCTGCTGGCGTCGGGCCTGATCGTCGGCGAGAGCCTGCTTGGCGTGATCGTTGCGGCCATCGTTGCGTTTTCGGGCAATGCCGCGCCGCTGGCCCTCGTCGGTGACGCCTTTGCCACGCCGTCGATCTGGATCGGCGGCATCGCGTTCGTCGCCGTCACCGTCGTACTGTACCGCTGGATCGCGCGCATGGGCCGGTCCGCCTGAGTATTGTCGCAAGGAGTATCGAAATGAAATCCGCCATCTTTTTCTGCGCCCTCGCGTTCGCATCCGGCACGCTCGCCGCTACGCATCCGTTCGACGTGCACGATCTCGTGATGATGAACCGCGCCGGCGATCCGCAACTCTCGCCGGACGGCAAGCACGTTGCGTTCTCGATGCGCGAAACCGACTACGCCGCGAACAAGGGCAGCAACGGCATCTGGATGCTGGATCTGTCGGCGAAGGACGCCAAGCCCGTGCGCCTGACGGACAAGGAAATCAGCGCGTCCAGCCCGCGCTGGTCGGCGGACGGCAAGTCGGTCTACTACCTCGCCCAGGCCAAGGGCGACGAATACACGCGCGTATGGCGCATGGCGGCGACGCCGGGTTCGGCGCCGCAACGTGAAACGCCGTGGCCGGCCGACATCAACACGTTCAAGCTCTCGCCCGACGGCACGACGATGCTGCTGTCCATCGACGTGTTCGCCGATTGCGCCGAGCGCCTGTGCACGAAGCGTCCGCCGCAGGCGGGCGTGGAAAAAACCACCGGCAAGATTTACGACCGCCTGTTCGTGCGCCACTGGGATACCTGGTTCGACGGCCGCCGCTCGCAGCTCTACATCGCGCCGGCGCTGACGCCGCGTGGCGGCAAGGCCATGGTGGCCCTGCCGCGGCTGTTGTCCCGCGGCATCGACGGCGACGTGCCGTCGAAACCTTTTGGCGACGACAGCGAGTTCGTGTTCTCGGCCGACGGCAAGACCGTGTATTTCGACGTGCGCATCGCCGGCAACAGCGAGCCGTGGTCGACGAACTTCGACGTCTACTCGGTTCCCGCCGATGGTTCGGCGGCGCCGAAGAACCTCACCGCCACGAACAAGGCCTGGGATGCGTATCCGCTGCCGTCCCAAGACGGCAAGACGCTGTATTACCTCGCGATGAAGACACCGGGCTTCGAGGCGGATCGCTTCGGCATCATGGCGCTGGATCTTGCCAGCGGCAAGGCGCGCGAGATCGATCCGAAGTGGGACCGTTCGGCCGGCCCGCTGCAGCTGTCCGCGGACGGCAAGACGCTTTACACCACGACCGACGACAACGGCGATCACGCGCTGTTCGGCGTCGATATCGCTACTGGCAAGGCCACGCGCCTCGTTGGTGACGGCACCGTGGCGGCGTTCGTCGTCGGCGCGAACGGCGACATCATCGTCGCGCGCCATGATTTCGAGCATCCCGCCGACCTGTATCGCTACGCCGAAGGCAAGCTTGCGCAGGTCACCGACGTCAACGCGGCGCGCCTGGCCGGCATCCGTTTCAGCAAGGCGACGTGGTTCTCATTCAAGGGCTGGAACGGCGAAAGCGTGCACGGCTACGCCATGCCGCCGGTGGATGCGAAGCCCGGGCAGAAATATCCGGTCGCGTTCCTGATCCACGGCGGTCCGCAGGGCGCGTGGACGAACGAGTTCCATTATCGCTGGACGCCGGAAACCTACGCCGGCGCGGGCTTCGGCGTGGTCGCGATCAATTTCCACGGCTCGACCGGCTACGGCCAGGCCTTCACCGATGCGATCAGCCAGCACTGGGGCGACAGGCCGCTGGAAGACTTGCAGAAAGGTTGGGCGGCGGCGCTGAAGGAATTCCCGTATCTGGACGGCTCGCGCGCCTGCGCGCTGGGTGCGAGCTACGGCGGCTACATGACCTACTGGATCGCCGGCGTGTGGAACCAACCGTGGAAATGCCTCGTCGATCACGACGGCGTGTTCGACACGCGCATGATGTATTACGCGACCGAAGAGTTGTGGTTCGAGGAACACGAGAACGGCGGCACGCAATACGACGCACCCGCCAACTACGAGAAGTTCAATCCGATCGACCACGTCAAGGATTGGCGCGTGCCGATGCTCGTGGTGCATTCCGATCGCGACTACCGTATCCCGCTCACGCAGGGTCTCGGTGCCTTCACCGCCTTGCAGCGGCGCGGGATACCCAGTGAATTCCTCACCTATCCCGACGAGAACCACTGGGTGCAGAAGCCGCACAACAGCGTACTTTGGCACGATACGGTGAATGCGTGGTTGAAGAAGTGGACCGCGCAATGAACGCATGAACGCGCCACTGGAAACCCTTGCCGCGCACCGCTGCTTCGGCGGCGTGCAGGGCTTCTATGAGCACGATTCATATACCTGCAATGGGCCGATGCGGTTCGCGGTGTACCGGCCCCC
>DASTAL010000026.1:0-13503 GCA_035712685.1 Rudaea sp.
TCGCCCGCCGCGGCTTCGCGCAACCCGGCCTCGCCGGACATGGCGCGTGCCGGCAACTTTGCCGCGGCAAGCTTCGTGCGCAGTTCGGGTTCGAGCGTCGGATCGGCGATCACGGCCAGGTCCGGGCGGTGCCGCACGCACAGTGCGACCAGCGCATCGACGTTGCGGTGGGCACTGAGTGCGGCGACGGCGAAGCGCTGCGGATGGCGCGCGATCACGTCCAGCGCGCTGGCACCGATCGAGCCGGTGGCGCCAAGGACCGCGACACGCTTCATAAGCCGAGCAGCAGTTTGCCGAGCGCGAACAGCGGCAACAGGGCGAACAGGCCGTCGAGGCGGTCGAACACGCCGCCATGGCCGGGAAACAGCGCGCCGGAATCCTTGACGCCGGCATGGCGCTTGATCAGGCTTTCGAACAGGTCACCGATGACGGAAAAACACACGCAGAGCGTAGCGAGCACGACGAGCGCGAAAAGGTCCAGGTTGCGCACGCCGAGCAGGCAGCCGCCGATGGCGGCGACGACGGCGGTGGCGGCGAGCCCTCCGTAGACGCCGGCCCAGGTCTTGCCGGGACTGATTGCCGGTGCGAGTTTGCGCCGGCCCCAGCACATCCCGGCGAGATAGGCAAACGTATCCGCCGACCAGCCGAGCAACAGCGCGTACAGCGCCCACCAGTTTCCATGCACCGGTGCGGCGTGGATGCGCATCAGGGCGATCCAGGCGGGAAAAACGCACAACGTGCCGGCAACGAGTTTCAGCACGGTATTTTCCTGCGTCGGCGCCGCGGCGAAACTGATTTGCCTGAGCCACGCCAGCGCGACCACCCACCATACGCAGCCGGCGGCAATGACGACGACGGCCGCCTGCGCATCGCGGTTTTTCCACAACGCATAAAAGCCCACGGCCGCAAGAGCGATCAGGATGCCGCGCACGCGGCGGTCGCGCAGTCCGGACAGGCGCGTCCATTCCCACAAGGCGAGCAGGCACAAACCGGCGATGACGAGGGCGAATGCCGGTGTCGGCAGCAACAGAATGAGCGCGATGGCCAGCGGCGCCAGCAACAAGGCGGTGACGACGCGCTGCTTCATGACGAGGAAACTCCCCCGAATCTCCGTTCGCGCCGCGCGAATTCGGCGATCGCCTGATCGAGGCAGGCGGCGTCGAAATCCGGCCACAGTACGTCGCTGAAATACAGTTCGCTGTAGGCCGTCTGCCAGAGCAGGAAATTGCTGATGCGCTGCTCGCCGCCAGTGCGGATGAACAGGTCCACCGGCGGCAGGTCGGCCAGGCAGAAGAAGCGCGCGATGGATTTCTCGTCGATCGCGTCGGCGGCGATTTCGCCGCGCTGCACGGCTAGTGTGGCTTGCTTCGTGGCATTGGCGATGTCCCAGCGCCCGCCGTAGTTCACGGCCACGTTCAGTGCGAGCCCGGCGTTATCGCGGGTTCTTCCCATCGCTGCCTGCATGCGCTCGCGCAACGCAGGCGCGAATGCGGAAAGATCGCCGATGAAGGCGATGCGCACGCCATGGCCATGCAGTTCGTCCACTTCGCGGTCGAGTGCCTTCAGGAACAATTCCATCAGCGCGCCGACCTCGTCTTTCGGCCTTTGCCAGTTCTCGCTGGAGAACGCGAACAGGGTCAACGCCCGCACGCCGCGCTGCGAACAGAATTCGATCGCCGTGCGCACGCTTTTTTGGCCGGCATGATGGCCGAAGCTGCGCGGGCGATGACGTGCCTTGGCCCAACGCCCGTTACCGTCCATGACGATTGCGATATGACGCGGCACGGCCGATGTGGGAATTTCCACATTTCCCGGCAGCGGCGCGGATTCGGAGAGGTTCAAACTGCCTTCCACGGCGCGCGGCTCACAGCGCCATCAATTCGTCTTCCTTCGCCTTGACCACCGCGTCGACGTCCTTGATCGACTTGTCGGTGAGCTTCTGCATCTCGTCCTCGGCGCGGCGTTCCTCGTCTTCGGTGATCGTCTTGTCCTTGAGCAACTCCTTGACCTGGTGCAGGGCATCGCGGCGGATGTTGCGGATCGCGATCTTGGCGTTTTCGCCTTCGTGCGAAACGTGCTTGGCCAGCTCCTTGCGCCGCTCGGCGGTCAGTGCCGGCATGTTCAGGCGGATCGTGGTGCCGGCTGTGGTCGGGGTAAGGCCGAGGTCGGAGGCGAGGATGGCCTTTTCGATCGGTTGCACCATGTTCTTTTCCCATGGCGTGATCGTGAGCGAACGGGCGTCGGCGACGATGACATTCGCGACCTGGCTGAGCGGCACGTCGGAGCCGTAGTAATTGACCTTCAGATGTTCGACCAGCGCCGTGCTGGCGCGACCGGTGCGCACGCGCTGCAATTCGTGGCGCAGCGCCTCGACGCTCTTGGCCATGCGTTGCTGGGCGTCCTGTTTGATGTTGGCGAGCATGCGCGACTCCGCGGTCCCAATTGAATGCCGCGGAGTATAGCAGCGCCACCGCGTGCCTCAATTCGGACCGACGGGTTTCCCGACCGGCACGGGCCGGTAATTCGCGTCGAACGTCACTTCCTGCGGTTTCCAGCCCGCGCGACGCGCGAACGCGTGCCAGAAGCGGCGCAGGGTATGCCACTGCATGGCGATCATTCCGCGGCCGTTGTCGGCGTCGACGGCCGGGTCGTCGACGCCGTTCGGCCGGACCGGTTCGCCGTACAACGCGGTGCCGAACAGATTGTCCCACACGGCCAATACCTGGCCGTAGTTGCAGTTGTGCAGGTTCGGCCGCGCCGGATCCACCCGCATGTGGTGCAGGCGATGGAAGCGCGGGGAGACGACGATGCGCTCGAGAACCCTGCCGAAGCCCAGGCGTGTGTTTGTGTGCGCAAGGTACTGCACGAGTTCGGTCAACAACACCAGCAGGGCAAACTGGCCGGCATCGACACCCATCAGCAGGCCCACGGTGGCGAGCAGGCACGACTCCAGCACGACGTCGAGCCAACTCACGCGAGCATTCGTCCAGCAATTCACCTGGCGCTGGCTGTGGTGCATGTTGTGCAACGCCCACCACCACGGGATGGCGTGCTGGGCACGGTGCATCCAGTAATACGCCAGGTCGTTGGCGAGGTAGAACAGCACGAACGCGAGGTAGGGATGCGCCTGGATGCCGGGGACGTAATGCAGCAGTCCATCGGATGGCAGGCCGACCCACGCGAGCGCATCGCTGAACAGGCTCGCGAACGGCGACAGCACGAAGAAGGCGATCAGCGGGTTCAGGGCGAGCAACAGCAATAACGTGAAGCGCCGGTCGACCTGGGTCAGCTGACGTTCTTGCCAGCCTTCCGCTGGCACCAGCTTTTCCAGCGGGCGGAATACGCATGCGATGATTGCGATTTGAAGCGAAGCGATGAGCAATGCGGCGGCGATGTCTTCGGGCTCGTCGATCAGGTTGCCCAGGTGCAGGAACGCCAATGCCGGTTCGACCGCATGCGCGGAAAACCAGTCCACCGCCAGCCACCACCACTGCGCCAGGACATCGAACATGCCGCTTGCCGCCGCCCTCCTGGAAAACCCGTCGGCGCGCGGTCGTCGTCAGAAACTGCGCGTCAGGCGGGCTTCAAGAGCATACTTGAAGTCGTATACCGAATCGCCCCAGAACTCGCGCTGGATGTTCGCCGATGCGGTGTATCGGTCGCCAATGCCGTAGTCGAACCCAAGGCCGTAGGCGTGGTAGTCGTGCTGGGTCAGGCGCTGCCGTTCAAACCAGAACTCATCAAAGCTCGGTGGTCCGAGGCCGGCCCTCGCGCCAAATCCCGCGCGGCCCGTCACGAAGCCGCGCACCGAGAACTTTTCGTTGACGAACCAGCCCAATTCGCCGTCGAAGCGCTGGTAGCCGGCATCGACGCCAAGCACATGCTGGCTGAAGGCGTAGCCGTAGCCGAGCTTGTAGTAGAAGTTGGTAAAGTCGAACTGGTGTGCCAGCGTTATGTCCAGCAGCAATTGGTGCAGGTCCTGTCCCACTACGCCATTGCCATAGGTTGGATAGTCGTGGGTCGGGATGGTCGCCGTGGCCGACGGCGTGATGTAGTAGCTGCCGATGTTCGCATGGTAGGCCACACCGAGGTTCCAGTCCTGCCAGGCGCCGTGATACTTGCCGTCGTCAAGGAAAGGCGCACCGGGATGTTGCGGAGTTTGTGGTGGGTAGTTGGCGCATTCCGGCGCCGCGGTGGTGCTCGGACAGTTGATGAACATGGCGGGCGTGTTGGCTCTGCCGGCGAAATAGCGCACGCCGCCGTAGACCGTCCAGTTGTCGCTGACGTTGTAGCTTGCGTCGAGGCCGGTGCCCAGCATGTGCACGGCGCCGACGGGCAGTTTGAGGTTGGAGCGTAACCAGAACCCGTCGATGGCGGTATCGAAGAAAGCGACGGAAACGCTGCCGTGGCCCGCGGGGCTGTCGCCTGCATTTCCACTCGATGGCGCGGCCGGTTGCACTTGAGCCGAGGCGGGGATCGCCAACGTCGCGCCGGCGAGGCTCAGGATCAAAGCCGATGCTGCGATCGGAACGCGCATATCCGGTTTCCTTTTTGCTTTTGTCGTACAAACCTCACCCTCGCGCAACACGCGGAGATGTTTCTTGCCTGCAAAGGCGCGGCGCTTACGTGCCGCGGGACTTCATCGTTTCCTCAATGGTCTTGAGGAACTGGTTGAGGTTCGCGTTTTCGTTCAGCGCCAACGGAAACTGCTTGCGCACCGATGCTTCGTCGCCATTCGGAAACACCGGAATCAGTGCCGGTTCGTGCGCGATATTCGCCAGCTGCGGCTGGATCGCGGCAAGGTCGCCGGCATAGGTAATGATCACGTCGTAGTGCTTCGTGGCCAGCGCCTGGCCGAGCGCGTCGGGTGTATTCACGACGGTGACGCTGTGACCGGCCTTTTGCAGATTTTCGTCGAACAGCTGCATGTCGTTGGTTACCGCATGGCGCTGGGCTGCCGTTGTGCCGGAATAAAGCAGGATCTGCGCCGGATGGCGCGTGATGAAGGCGTGGTAGCGCAGCGCGCCGCCCATGCGGTACATCACTTCGCCGCAGGCCTGCGCGTCGGATGCGGCAATCGCGACGGCCAGCAACAAGGCGGTGGTCGTCAGCGCGGTGGTGGTTGCTTGTTTCATGTTTCTCACGGCGATTCTCCGTTGGTGGACGAATGCTGCTTTCCATCCATGGATTTGGCATCCCTGCCGGTTCCAGGGGTTCCCTTACCGATTCGGGATTCCGTGCCAGAAATTACAGGCTCCGCGGTAATCGCGAAGAAAACGGGTGTGCTCCATTGCCCTGGCACCGTTTCCAGGTCCAGTGTCGAGATGATTTTCTGTGGATACGGGTTGGGCAGACGAGGATCATTGTATATACCCGGTGTCATCAGGCCGAGCACGCGCTGGATGTCGCCCTGGGTCCATCCGACCGGAGTCGGCCGATCGTAGGGCGTCCAGCCTTTGACTTCGCGCTGGGTCCGCAGCGGCAACACCGCCTCGCTGCCGTCGCGGTAATGCAGGCGGATGTTGGCATAGACGCGTTCCCGAGGTTCGCCCACGCTTTCCGGCGCGAAGAGCAGTACATGCAGCGCGGCGATCGGCTGTGGCGGCACGCGCAGCCCAGTCACCTTCTGGTGCACGGCGAAACGGTACTGCGTGCCGACCGTTTGGCCGCCACCGTCCTGGCGCATCTCCAAGGCGCCGCGCCAGTCGTAGTCCACGCCATCAATTCGTGGCAAGCCGAATGGCATGTCGCTCAATGCGGCAATCACCGAGTTCATCACGTTGATTTCCGTTGCCGGCGCACGGTTGTAGACGCTGCCGAGGTCGATCTGCAGCGGGCCTGCGGCGGGGTCGCGCGCCGGGATCGGATCCGGACCGATCCAGCCGGCTACCGGAGGCTGCGGGCGCGGCTCGGTCGCCGGTGGCGGGCCTGGATCGTGTGCGCGCAGGCGCGAATGTTCGCCGCTGTCGGCCATGCGCAAGACGCGCGGCCCCGCATCGCGCGGCGCGAGTAATGCAGCATCGGCATGCAATTCATCCACGCTATGCCGGCTGAGGGCAATCCGCCACAGGCGCCAGTTCGACGAGATGGTGGGATCTACCATCGCGAGCAGCCGACTGTCGTCCGGGCTGAATGCCAGCCTGATGACGGAGCTCATTTGCCCGCCCTGAGCTTGCAGTGGCGACCCGATCGGAGTCAGATCCGCGGTGGAATAAAGTTGAACGTCGTTGGCGATGGCATGAGCGACGAGCCGGCCATCGTGACTGACGGCGAATACGTTCGTCGCTTCGCCGCCGCGCAGACCGGTGACACTGCGCTCGTCCGACTCGCCCGGATGCAGCACCACGCGATCGCGACCGGCGAGCAGGGGCTTGTCGCCAATCGCGGCTATACCGATCGGATAGATGCCCGGCACATGCCGCCGCTCGACGATCTTGCCGGAATTCAGGTCCCAAAGTGCAAGATCCGCATTGTCGGCCTGGGTGTCGTCGATACTGCGCGTCACCATCCACAGATACCGCGCGTCGGCGGTAAACGCCGCATGGATGACGGGTTGCACGGGATCGTTTGGATAGGCGTACAGGGGTTTCAGCGTTTGCGTGTCGAATACCTGGGTGTAGCCGTCGACGGGTCCGGTGGCGAGCAGGCGTGAAGCGTCAGCCGAGAGCAGGAGCTGACGCAACGGTGCCCTGACCTCGACGTTGCCCGGATCCAAACGCTTGCCGCTGGTCAAGTCGTAAAGTTCCAGGTGCTCTTCGAATCCCCTGGTGCCATTCTTGTTGAAACTGAGCACGGCACGCCGACCATCGGCACTTACCGCCATGTGCTGCGGCGTGTTGTCCAGTGCGATGGCAGGAAGGCGCGGCTGCAACGTCGCGGCATCCAGCACATGCAGTCCGGTGCGTGCGACCGCGATCAGCGTCTTGCTGCCAGCCACCAGTTGCGCGAAGGCGATCGGCGGCGGCAGCGGCAACCAGGCCGTGGCCGTGCCATGCACAGCCGAAAGCACGCGCAAGCGGTCGTAGTCGACATCGACCGCATGATCGCCATCCGTGTATAGGTTGTCGGAGACCTGCAACGGCGGCATCGCGTCCAGTTCGGCCGGTTCGGGCAATCGCCACAGCCGGATCTCGCCATCCATGCTGGCGCTGGCAAGCAGGCCGGCGCGCGGAGCCGCACTCAGCCAGTACGGTCCGGCGCGCGTACCGGGCGACGGATTGGCAACCAGGTGAGTGGCTTCACCGAGCATCGGACTCGCTTGCGGCAAGTGCCAGACTTCGGATTTGGCGATTCCGCCGGCGACCTGGCCGGACAGGACCAGCAGGCGGCTGCGATGATCGATGTCCACACGCGTGGCGTCGAAGTCGGCCTGCATCTCCCCGGCATGCAGTTGCTCGCCGCTGGCGACATCGTAGGCGAATGCGGTGCCGTTGTTGCGCGCGGCCGCCAGCCAGGCATCGTCTTCGCTGAAACTGAGCCAGCTCACGCGGCTGCCGAGCGGGCCGGAAATCTGGCGCACGGCCAGGGTGTGCATGTCGATGAGAAAGATCTGGCCGTTGCTGGTGCCGACCGCGAAGACCGTGCCATCGCCACTGGCGGCCCAGGCACTGAATGTCTCGTGCCGTGGCATCGCCACAGGGCGCGCCGCATCGAGGTGGCGCGGATCGAACACGCGCAATTCGCTCATGTTGCGGCCAAATTGCATCGCGTAACGCAGTTCCGGATCCAGCACCCAGAGCGTGCCGACCATCTCCAATTCATGTGCTGGCGGCGAGAGCGGACGCCACGGGTCGACCTGCCATAGCTGCACGCGGCCGTGCGTGTCGTGCAGCAGCGCATGCCGCGCATCGGCACTCCACGTAATGTCGGCGAGGTCGGCGAATTGCGTGGGCGGCGACACCGCCAACGCATGATCCAGATCGATCAGCACACCGGATGTGCTCGGGTTCGGCAGGAAGTCGAACCATTCCCCGGTGACCAGCAAGCGGTGATCGTCGACGAAACGCGGCAGGATCGGTACCTGGTCGGCGGGCAGGTAATCGAGCAGGTCCAGGCGGCCGCGTTCGGTCAGTGTGGCCGTGTCGTACCAGCGCACCGAGAGATCATTGAGCGTGACCGCGAGCAGCTTGCCGTCCGGACTCAGCGAAGTCGCCATCGGATTGGCTTCGGGGATGATGATGCGGTCGATCAGGGCCACGCCCTGGGTTTCGATCATGCCGATCTCGCGGCGCTCCAGTTCGGCGGGTTTGCCCGCGGCCTGCTTTTCCTCGATGTTGGAGATCAGCGGGGCGAGTGCCTCGAAGCCATTGCCGTCGTTCATCGAGCGAACCGCCGCGTCGCGACGGCCGTCCCAGAGACGTTCGCTGGAGATTGCCGCACTTTTTGCGGCGAGGGCGCGTTCGGCTTCCGCGCGCTGCGCGTTGGCGTTGGCGCGGCGCCATTGCGCGGTCGTGGCGACCAGGCCGATCAGAAGCGCAAGCAGGGCAAACAGCGCCGTCGCCACGATCTTCGGCTCGCGTTGCGCCCAGCGTGCGCTGCGTTGCAGCGTGTTGAGCGGCCGCGCCTTTACCATGTAGCCGTTCTGAAAGCGGGTCAGGTCCTCGGCCAGGTCGCGCGCGCTGGAATAGCGTTGCGCCGTGTCGTAGGCCATGCATTTGAGGATGATCGCTTCGAGGTCGCGCGGCAGTTCCGGGGCGTAGCGGCGCGGATTGCGCAGTTGGCCTTCGACGACGAGTTTCAATGTCTCGTGCGGTGTCTTGCCCAGATAAGGCGGCTGCCCGGTGACGAGTTCGTAGCCGATCGCGCCCAGTCCCCAGATATCCGTGGCCGGCGTGATCTTCTGCGGCCCCGCCGTGGCCTGCTCCGGCGCCATGTAGCTTGGCGTGCCGGAGATTTCGTTGTTGTCCGCGACCAGGCATTGCTCGAGGCGGCGGGCGAGGCCGAAATCGGCGACATGCGCCGTGCCGTTGTCGTCAATTAGCACATTCGCGGGCTTGAGGTCCAGGTGCAGCACGCCGAGCCGGTGCGCGTAGTCCACAGCCTCGGCGATGGTGCGCAGCAGTTGCGCGGCGCGGCGCGGATCGAGCCTGCCGTCGCGCTTGAGCAAGGCGGCCAGGCTGCCGCCGTGGACCAGGCGCATGCTGAAGTAATGCAGTTCGTCGACGTCGCCGACTTCGTAGATGGCGACGATGTTCGGATGCTGCATTCGCGCAGCGTTTTGCGCCTCGCGCCGGAAGCGATCGATGAAGTCGCGCGAAGCCCAAGGCCCGGCGGCCAGCAGCTTTACCGCGACTTCGCGCTCGAGGCTGGTCTGCCTGGCGCGATAGACGACGCCCATGCCGCCTTCGCCGATCTTCTCGAGCAGTTCGTAATCGCCGAACTGGCGCTGCTGCGGGTCGGAAAGATCGACTTCCAGCGCCTCGGCCGACAGCAGCGCCAGCGGACGGCCTTCGTCGCGGTCGAGTTCGACTGTCTGGTTGCCGAAGACGAGGTCGGCGATGCCGTCGGCATCCAGCACCATGCTCGACAGCGGATCGGACGCGACCACGCTGTGCAGGCTTTCCGGCCGGCTGCGCGCGTTCATTGTCGCCTGGGTGGATTGCGCAGCGCGGAAAGCAGGGCCGCTTGTTCGGCGGCAAGATCGTCCGGCGAGGACACGGTATCGGCCAGCTCGCGCCCGGCCAGTTCGCGCAAGCGCTGGCGCAGGCGCTTCAAGGCGATAGCAAGCGCCAGCGGACGCATGCGCAGGCGTTGGGCGATGAGTTCGTATTCGCCCGGAACCGGTTCCTGCGAGAGGTAGGGCTGCAGGGCCTCGAACATCTCCCGGTGCCCGGCCTGGCGCGCCTCGGCCTTGATCTTGTTCAAGGCGCGTTCGAGGACCTCCAGGGCAAAGCTGCGCTGGTAGGCCGCCTCGGGGCTTGGCGCGCCGGCGTTGTCGCGCAGGTTTCGGTCTTCCAGGTCTGCCGGTGGCACGAGATGTTCGGAATCCTTGTGCGGGATCGAAGCGCGCCAGTCGCCGGCCAGGAAGTCGTTGAGTTCGGAGAGCAAGAATCGGCGGAAATGGCCGGGCGGCGGGCGCTGGTCGCCGGCCCCGAATCGATCCGTCAATTGGCGGACAAAGTTGCGGGTTATGTCCTGCGCGATATCCGGTGCGTGCCCGCAGCGGCGCACGTAGGCGTAGACCGGGTACCAGAAGCGCTGCGCCAAGTCGGCAAGGGCGTTATGGCCGTCGCCGGTATCGCTGGTCGCCTGCTGCATGACCACGGACCAGCGCGTGTTGGCAAAATTGCTCTGTGAAGCCTGCGACACACTCATCAGCGGCATCTCCGGTTTGATGCCTGTGATTCGGGATTTCGCGTCAGGGATTACACGGGGCCAGTCTACTCCTGCGGATTGCAGCGCGTGCAGTGCCGGTCATCGGATTCGGAATCCTCCCGGCGCATCGTCGTCTTCGCCGTAGCGACTGCCACGGACGCGGCGCAATTGCTGTTCCATCAGCAACTCGTGTTCGCACTCGCGCCGCCAGTGCGCGCGGTCGGTGGACAGGGCCGGGGAGGCGAGGCCGATGCGGGCGGCCTCGGCATGGCGGAAACGGCAAAATTCGGCATAGTCATCGAGTTCTGCGCGCAGGGTATCCATGGCCGCGTCGACGAGGATGGCGGCATCGAGCTGGCCGACGACCGGCATGTCGCGCGCGATCAGGGCATGGTCGGTATCGTCCAGGTAGGCGACGAGGGCGGTCATGACCGCTTCCAGCGGCGCTGGCACCTGCCAATGCGCGTCCACCAGAGCGGCGCGGATCTCCGCGGCGCGGCGCATGCGGATGCGGATGAACGGCACGTCCAGACGCTTGGCGGCAGCCCGCAGCACGCGGCGCGCGGCGCCCACGATCTGCTCGGCGGTGTACGGCGCATGGTCCCGATTGACCTGCCGCAGGACGTCGTTGAATCGATGCAGGTTGTCGGCGTCGAGCTGCAGGCGCGCAATCCCGGCAGTGAATACGCCCGAACGTACGGCACTCAGGTCGAGATCGGTTACGGAACGCTGCAAATCGGCTGCGAACGGCATGGGGCCCTCCTCGTGGATCGGCGGCCGGCCCCTGAGCTTCCGGCGTACCGACAGGTTCCGGATTTGCCGCCGAGGATTACATCCGGCGAATCATGAGGGCGCCAGCAGATCGAACGATTTGCCCAGTTCGCGCAATTCGAGATCCAGTTCCTCGTCGCCGGCCGATGTTTCGGCCAACTGGTCGCGGATCAGTTCGCGTAGGCGCTGACGCAGCCGATGTACGGCCACCGCAAGGGTATTGCGCCGCATGCCGAACCGGGCCGCCACACGCTCATAGTCTGCATCGTCGGGACGCTCGGCGATGAAGACGCTCAGGGCGTCGAACAACTCGGCCTTGCCCGCCGCTTTGGCCTCGTCGCGCAGCCTGCGCAGCGCGCCCTTGACCACGGTGTGGGCCCAGGACCGGTGGAACGCGGATTCCGGCGTTTCGTGGTCCAGTAGGCCGGAATCGCCGGCCAGGGAATCCAGCGAACGCACCTGGGCATGTCCGCCGCGCTTGAGGGTCTTCTCCTCGTCCAGCACGTCGTCGAGAAAACGCTTGAGCGCGGTAAGCAGCAATCCGCGAAAGCGTCCGCGTTGCGGATCGGCCTTCAGGTAATAGCCCTGCTCGATGAAGCGGGCGAAAAACGCCTGGGTCAGATCTTCGGCGGACTCGGCGGTGTAATGATGGCCGCGGATGTAGGCCTGCACGGGCGGACGATAGGTGCGGCACAGCGATTCCAGCGCGACACGGGCCTGGGCAGGGTCCTTGCCTGCGTCGAGCACAAGGCTCCATCGGGTCGTCTGAAACCGGTTCATTCGGGCGCTCCGTTCCTCGCGCATGCGCGATCCTGCCACATCGACCTCGCAGGCGCCTGTGCAAGCGTAGTTTCGGCAATCGGGAGAGAGGATTACACCAGCGCGAAAAATCCACGCTTGCGCGGGTTCGAACGTTGGCGGCGGATGGTGTTGTGCTATCCCATTCCGGATTCGCAGGCCGCGATCATGGCTGCGCCGGAAATCAGCTGACCAGGGTGCCGATCGGTTCGCCGCGCATGATGCGCATCAAATCGCCTTCGCGACGCATGTCGTAGATGCGCAGTGGAATCTTGTGGTCGCGGCACAGGGCAATGGCGGCGGTATCCATCACCGCGAGCTTGCGTTCGATTACCTGGTCGTAGGTGAGTTGCTCGAAACGATGAGCGCTCTTGTCTTTTTTCGGGTCGGCGCTGTACACGCCATCGACCTTGGTCGCCTTGAGCAGCAGGTCGGCGTCGATTTCGATGGCGCGCAGCGCGGCGGCGGAATCCGTGGTGAAGAACGGGTTGCCGGTGCCGGCGGCGAAGATCGCGATGCGACCCTTTTCCAGATGCCGGATCGCGCGGCGGCGGATGAAATCCTCGCATACGTCGTGGATCGGGATGGCGCTCATCACGCGCGCACGGCCGCCGAGCTTTTCCAGGGCGTCCTGCATCGCCAGCGCGTTGATCACCGTGGCGAGCATGCCCATGTGGTCGCCGGTGACGCGGTCCATGCCGGTGGCCGCCAGGCCTTCGCCGCGAAAGATGTTGCCGCCGCCGATGACGATGCCGACTTCGACGCCGGCTTGCTGCACTTCCATCGTCTCGCGCGCCAGGCGGCCGATCACCTGCGGGTCGATGCCGTAATCGGCCTTGCCGAGCAGGGCTTCGCCGGAAAGCTTGAGCAGGATGCGTTTGTACTTGATCTTGGCGGGCATGCGCGGCTCCGGCGGATGGGCAAAACGCGCATATTGTAGCCGAGCCGCGGGACGTTATGCCGTCTCGTAAGTCGAGGATGACGCGATTGCGCGATGCGCTGCTCCGCATCGCGTGCGGCATCCGAGGGTGAGGCAGGATGCCGATCGTGCGGCCCGCCATGGACGGCTCCGTGCTACGCCGTCTCGTACGCCATTACCTTTTCCGGTTCTTGCAAGAAATTGCCCTGCACGAAATTCACCCCGCAGGAGAACAGGATCGACATGCTCGCCGCGTCCTCGACGAACTCGGCCACCGTGAGCTTGCCTGCATGGTGCGCCTGGTCGCAGATCTCCTTGATCTTTTCCTGGTTCTCCTTGTGCTTGGGCAGCTCGGCCATGAAGTTGCGATCGATCTTCAGGTAGTTGACCGGGATGTGCTTGAGCAGCTGGAAGGAATTGAGCCCGGAACCGAACTGCTCCAGCGCGAAGCCGCAGTGGATCTGCTCAAGCCCGCGCGCGAAAGCGCGCGCGGGCTTGAGGCTCGTCACGACCTTGCTCTCCGGCATCTCGAACACGAGCGAGTCGCCGCGCTGGCGCGCGGTCTTGAGCTGCTGCGCGACCCATGGCAGCAGGGTCTGGTCCTCGAGCGACTGCGGCGTCAGCTTCACGAAGAACGTGGTCTTGTGGCCGGAACGCTCGCGCTCGGCGATCGCGCGGATCGCGTTCGCGATGACCCAGCG
>DASTAL010000027.1:0-3811 GCA_035712685.1 Rudaea sp.
AGCTTGTCGGCGATGCGCTCCCAGGCATGCTCGTCGAGCATCAGGCCGCCGAGCACGGCCTGTTCGGCGTCGAGGGAATGCGGCGGCACGCGCAACGCATCGACGCGCGCGGGAGAAAACATCCTGTCGGGTGAGGCGGCCATAGGAATCCAGGTTAGTCCCCCGCGATCTCACGGATCGCGACGACGCATGCTGACACATCCGCTTGTGGACAGGCCAGTGGACAGCTTGTGCGTTTTGCGGAATCCGGAAAAAAAACAAAAGCGTCTGGCGGCGCTTGCGCGCAAACAAGAAGGGCGCCTCGCGGCGCTTACGCACAAACAAGAAGGGCGCCTCGCGGCGCCCTTGTCGAATATGCCGGTTCGAAGTTCGGCTTACTCTTCCGCCGCCACCGTCACCTTGACCGTGGTGTGCACGTCGGCGTGCAGGTGCACGTGGATCTCGAACTCGCCGGTGTGGCGGATCGGGCCTTCGCCCATCACCACTTCGCTCTTTTCCAGCGCATGGCCGGCGGCGCTGAACGCCTCGGCGATGTCGCGCGGACCGACCGAGCCGAACAGCTTGCCTTCCGGACTCGCATTCGCCTTGACCGTGACCGTGGCGCCTTCCAGTGCGGCCTTGCGCGCCTCGGCGGCGGACAGGACGTCGTTCGCCTTGGCCTCGTATTCGGCGCGGCGCTTCTCGAATTCCGCGACGTTCGCCGCGGTCGCCGCCACGGCCTTGCCGTGCGGCACGAGGAAGTTGCGGCCATAGCCCGGCTTGACCTTGACCTTGTCGCCGAGGTTGCCGAGGTTCTTCACTTTTTGCAGCAGTACCAATTCCATGAAAATCTCCGATTCGTTAGCACCGGTTGCCCGGTGCAGCTGGCCTCAGTTGTCCGAGGAGTTCAGTCGATCCTGAAACACAGCCGGCGATGCCGGAACAAGGCGCGAGGTCGTGAGCAAACCGGAGCTGACGTTCTCGTCAATGAGGATTTGCGAACGGCCGATTAACGCAGTTCCGGCGAGCCGGCGAAGTTTCTCAGTGGCTGTCGGTGTACGGCAGCAACGCGAGGAACCGCGCGCGGCCGATCGCCTGGGTCAATTCGCGCTGGTAGCGCGCCTTGGTGCCGGTGATGCGGCTGGGCACGATCTTGCCGGTTTCGCCGATGTACTGGCGCAGCGTGTTCAGATCCTTGTAATCGATCTCGGTCGCACCTTCGGCGGTGAAGCGGCAATATTTCTTGCGGCGGAAGAATTTGGACATGGTCGTTCTCCTGGCTTATTCGGCGGCGGGTTCGGCAGCAACGGGCGCCGGACGCGGCGCGCGTTCGCGGCGTGGCTGGTCGTCGTCGTCGCCGAAGCCGAAGCCTTCGTCGTCGCGGCGCTTGCCGCCCTTGTCGTCCTTGTTCTTGAGGATGAACGACTGCTCGGTGACCGGACCGTCCTTGGCGATGATGAGGTGGCGCAGCACCGCGTCGTTGAAGCGGAAGCCGGACTGCAACTCGCCGAGCACGTCCTGGCCGCACTCGATGTTCATCATCGCGTAGTGCGCCTTGGCCAGGTTGTCGATGGGATACGCCAGCTGGCGGCGGCCCCAGTCTTCGAGGCGGTGGATCTTGCCCTTGCCGCCTTCGATCAGCGCCTTGTAGCGCTCGATCATCGCGGGCACCTGCTCGCTCTGGTCAGGGTGGACCAGGAACACGATCTCGTAGTGACGCATGTTGTCTCCTTGTGGGTACCGGGCGGAGGATTCCGCGTCGGCAGCCTTCCGCGTGGCGGTAAGGCAAGGTCCCCGCGAATTGCGGGTCGCGAATTGTAATTGAATCAAGAGTTTGTGGCAACAGGCCGGGACGGATCCGATATCCAGCCCGACCAGGACGGCGCGTAGATGCGCGAACCGGCCAGTCCGGCCTGTTCCATCGCCAGCAGGTTGTGGCAGGCGGTCACGCCCGATCCGCAGGAGTGGATGGTGTCGGCAGGCCGGTGCGATCCGAGCAGGCTGGCGAACTCCGCACGCAGCTGAGCGGCCGGCTTGAAGCGGCCTTCGGCATCGAGGTTGTCCGCGAATGGCCGGTTCACCGCGCCGGGAATGTGCCCCGCCACCTTGTCCAGGGTTTCGTTCTCGCCGCGGTAGCGCGGCGCGGCACGCGCATCGACGAGCAAGGTACGCGCATCCTTCAGCGCTTCGACCAGCGTGTCGGTGTAGACGATCTGCGCAGGGTCGAAGACCACGTCGACCCGGGTGGGCTCACGCCGCACGACGTTCGCATCCAGCGCGAATCCGGCCCGCGTCCATGCCGCAAAGCCGCCGTCGAGCACGGCGGCTTCGCGCGCGCCCACGAGGCGCAACATCCACCACAGCCTCGCCGCGGCCAGGGCGCCGTTCGCCGCGTCGTAGGCGACGACCGGCGTGGCGGGCGTCCAGCCCCAGCGCGACAACGTGGCCGAGAACGCGGCTGCATCGGGCAACGGGTGGCGGCCCAGGCCCGCTTTCGACAAATCCGAAAGATCGTCGTCGAGGCTCGCGTATACCGCGCCGGGAATATGCGCCTGCGCATGATCGCGTGCCGCGTGCCCGGGATCGGCCAGTTCGAAACGGCAATCCACGACGAGCACGTCGCCGCTGCGAATGCGCGCGAACAAGGTCTGCGCATCGATCAATGCGGAAAGTTTCATGGCGTTGCCTCGATGCGGCGCACCAGGCTCAGCAACATCGCCGCGGTCGCGCCCCAGATGATGTGATCGTTGTAGGCGAATTCCCAGACCTCGCGCGTCTTGCCGCGCCAGTCGAAGCGGCGCTGGCGCCGATTGGCCGGATCCAGGAAGAACGCCAGCGGCGCCTCGAACACATCGGCGACCTCGCGCGGATCGGGCGTGGCGCGGTAGCCGGGATCGACTTGCGCGACGACCGGCGTCACGCAATAGCCGCTGATCGTCTCGAAGCAATCCAGGTAGCCGAAAGGCTGCACGAGCGCGGCATCGATGCCGACTTCCTCGCGCGTTTCGCGCAGGGCCGCGGCGACGGAATCCGCATCTGCGGATTCAATGCCGCCGCCCGGAAAACTCACCTGCCCCGCGTGCTGGGCCAGATGCTCGGTGCGCCGCGTGAACAGGATCGAAGGCCCGTCCGCGCGCGCGATCGTCGCCACCAGCACCGCGGCGGCGCGGCGCGAACCGGGCCCGAGCAGGTCGGCGATCTCGGCGTGGTTCCAGCCCGGCGCGGACGGCGGGTCCTGCAGCGTACGCACCGCGCGGCGCACGCGGGCGTCGAGTTCGCTCCTGGCGAATTGCGGTGTGGCGCTCATGCGGACTCCTCATCCGCCCCGGCACGCCGTGGCAACACGTCGTTCATCAGGTGCAGCCGCTGCGCATCACTCAATTGCAGCCAGCGCGCGATTTCATCGCCGCTGCGGTGGCAACCCACGCAGTAGCCCGCCGCATTCAATTCGCATACGCCGATGCAGGGGCTGAGCACGGGTTTATTCGGGACCGGGGAAAAGAACATGGAGCGCTATGGGAATAAACGATCATTCTTGCTAGATTCGCCGCTGCTTTCACGGCGACGACGCGATGCTGGCACTGGCGACCAAGGTGGTGACCGATTACGGCCGCGTGCTGGCGCAGGTGCAGCCGGGGCTGCACGGCGTACCCGAATCGCTGCTGCCGCATTCGAAAGCGCAAATTCGCGACGCCATCGTCATGTTACTCCAGCATCTGGAGCCGGAACACACCGCGCTCAAGGAATCCCTCGCCCGCGGCTACGTCTACCTGGCCCAGTTCGTTCCCGACGCCGACGCCGTCGAGCTCGACAAGGCCGCCGGCGCGGCGCC
>DASTAL010000028.1:0-3814 GCA_035712685.1 Rudaea sp.
GCGACATCTGCGTGCAGGACAAGCTCAATCACGCCAGCCTCATCGATGCAGCGCGGCTGGCCGGCGGCGAGTTGATCCGCTACCGGCACGCTGACGCGGAAAGCGCACGCCGGCAACTCCACGCGCGTTCCGGGGCGGCGGCCATCCTCGCCACCGATGCCGTGTTCAGCATGGATGGCGACGTCGCGCCACTCACGGATCTGTCCGCGTTGTGCAACAGCGAAGGCGCGCTGCTGATGGTCGACGATGCGCACGGCATCGGCGTGCTTGGTGCCGATGGCGCGGGCAGCCTCAGCGAAGCTGGGCTCGCGCAGGACGATGCACCGGTGCTGATGGCAACGCTGGGCAAAGCGCTCGGCGTGGCCGGCGCTTTTGTCGCCGGCAGCGCGACGCTCATCGACGGTCTCATGCAATTCGCGCGCAGTTACGTCTACACCACGGCGATGCCGCCCGCACTCGCTGCAGCCGCCAGTGCGGCCGTGGACATCGCACGTGACGACGGCGAACGCCGCACACGCCTGCATCGCCACATCGCGCAATTCCGCAACGGCGCCGCCGCGCGTGGCATCGCATTATTGCCGTCGCACACGCCGATCCAGCCCGTGCCGGTCGGCGACAGCGCCGCGGCGCTCGCCGCGGCGCAGCAGCTTGAGGACACGGGTTTTTACGTGCCCGCGATCCGGCCGCCCAGCGTGCCGGCGAACGGCGCGCGCCTGCGCGTGAGCCTGTCCGCCGCGCATGCCGAGGCCGACATCGAACGCCTGCTCGACGCGCTGGCCGCCGCGTTGCGAACGAAATCGCATTGATGCACATCGAAGCCGCCGGCAGCGGACCGGATCTGGTCCTGATCCATGGCTGGGCCATGCACGGCGGCATATTCGCGCCGCTCACGCGTGTGTTGCGCGAACGATTTCGCCTGCACGTGGTCGATCTTCCGGGCCATGGTTTCAGCCGTGATGACGACAGCAAACTCGATCCGGAATCCTGCGCGAAGAACCTTCTCGACGCGCTGCCGCGCGCGATCTGGATCGGCTGGTCGTTCGGCGGACTCGTGTCCCTGCACGCGGCGCTGATGCAGCCCGAGCAGTTGCGCGGCATCGTGCAGCTCGCCACGTCGCCCTGCTTCGTCAGTGCGCCGGATTGGCCGCATGGCGTGGCGCTGGACGTGTTTGCGCAGTTCGAGGCCGGGCTGCGCCAGGATTACCGCGCCACGATCGAGCGTTTTCTCGCGCTGGAAGCGATCGGCTCCGATGACGCCCAGGCAGAACTGCGCGACCTGAAAACACAAGTCTTTGCGCGCGGCGAACCGGCCGTGTCGGCACTGGAATGCGGCATGCAGGTACTCGAAGCCGCCGATCTGCGCGCGCGCATCCGCGAACTCGCCGTGCCGAACCTGTGGATCGCCGGTCGTCGCGACCGCCTCGTGCCTGCCGCCGCCATGCATTGGGCGGCGGGTCAAAATCCGCAGGGACACTACCTTGAAATTTCTTCGGGGCATGCTCCCTTCATCTCGCACGCCGCGGAAGTCGCGGATGCCATCGCCTCGTTTGCCGGAAGCCTTGCCGCATGAGTCCGTTCGATCCCCGCCAGATCCGCCGCGCCTTCGGCCGCGCCGCGAAAACCTACACCCGCAACGCGGCCCTGCAGCGCAAGATCGAGGCACGCCTGATCGAACGGCTGGAGTATTTTTCCGGCAAGGCGACGCGTGTGCTCGATGTCGGCAGTGGACCCGGGCACGGCAGCGCGCTGCTGCGCAAGCGCTTCCGCTCCGCGCAAGTCATCGCGCTCGACCTCGCCCTGCCGATGCTGCGCCAGGTGCGGCCCGGCTGGCGGCGTCCGCTCGGGCGGGCGTGTGCAGACGCACGCGCGCTGCCCTTGCCCGAAGCCAGCATCGACGTGTTGTTCTCCAACCTGTGCATCCAGTGGATCGACGACCTGCCGGCGCTGTTCGCCGAGTTCCGGCGCGTGCTGCGGCCCGGCGGCTATCTCGCGTTTTCCACGTTCGGGCCCGATACCTTGCACGAGTTGCGCGCCGCCTGGGCGGCAGCGGATTCCACCCCGCACGTCAGTGCGTTCGCGCACATCGGCCAGGTCGGCGACGCGCTGATCGCGGCGGGCTTTCGCGATCCCGTGCTGGACACCGAGCACTTCACCCTGCGTTACACCGTCGCCGCCGACCTGATGCGCGAACTAAAAGCCATCGGCGCGACGAATGCGGATGCGCAGCGTGCGCGCGGCCTCACTGGCAAGGCACATTTCCGCCGCGCGCTGGACGCCTACGAAGGCTACCGGCAGGACGGTTCCCTGCCGGCGACGTACGAGGTGATTTGCGCCCACGCGTTCGCGCCGGATTCGGGCCAGCCGCGGCGCCTGGCGGGCGCCGAAATCGCCACGTTTTCGGTGGATGCGTTGCGCGGCTCGCGGCGGTAATCGGCAAGAGCCATGGCTAGGGGCAACTCAGTCCGGCAGGCATCGTCAGGCGCGAAATCGGCAGCGAACCACTGGGATAGTAGCCGTAGCTGCTCGGCGTCGGCTGCCAGCTTACCTGTCCATGGTTGCAGTCCGTGAAATTGAAAATGATGGTTCCCCAGACCTGATTCAGAATTTGGGAGGCATTGAAGTTCGGCGGGAATTTGGCCCCTGACCCGGCGGGATAATACGCCTGAAGCACGGCCGCATTTCCCGTGATCGGCCCGCTGGCGACAAGCCAGAATTGCCCGCCATAAGGGCCGAATACATACCAATCCGCCAACAGCACGTTGCCGGGAAGCACTTCCAGGCTGAAGCCGTGACCGCTCTGGCTCGGGTCGTACCAGCTTCCGGTGAATCCCGGCGTGATCGAGCTGACCGTGGCGTTTGCCGACGCGACGCTCAACTGCGTCGACGTACTCGATTGCAGCACCGGGGTGCCTGACGACTGGTCCTGATAGATGTTCCACGTGACTGTGTACGTCCCCGGTGACAGGGCGCCGAGCACAGCAGTGAAATCAGACGTGGGCGGCGGCGGACTCGTAACGACTCCACAATTGACGATGCCGCTGGGGAAATGGGAACTGAATGTGAAAGAGCCGGCAGCGCTCGCCGTCAGCACGGGTTGAGGCGCTGCGCAATTGAATGGCTGACTGAAGGCAACCACTACTGTTTCACCGGCAAGCGGGGCGGTCGGAACAAATGTCATGGATTGCGCAAATCCCTGGTCGACAACGAACATCCCTACGCAAAGCAATCCAATTTTGAAGACGTCGTGGTGCATACCCACCTCCTCGCGCATGCCGGATCGGCGCCCCACGATCTGAGCCGTTCAGATTCGGAGACGCGCCAGCGCACGGTTTCGTCGCAAGCAAATCCTGCGGCGTCAGACCTGTCTGTGCCTGAAACACCCCACGATGTGATCGTTCACCATTCCCGTCGCCTGCATGTGCGCGTAGACGATGGTCGAGCCGACGAAATTGAAACCGCGCTTTTTCAAATCCTTCGACAGCTTGTCGGAAACTTCCGTGCGCGCAGGCACCTGTTCGCGTTCGCGCCAGCGGTTGCGGATCGGTTTGCCGTCGACGAACGACCATAAATAGGCATCGAGACTGCCGAATTCGTCGATGACCTTGAGCGTCGCGCGCGCGTTGTTGCGTGCCGAATACACTTTCAGGCGATTGCGGATGATGCCCGGATCGAACAGCAATTTTTCGAGCGCCGCGTCGCCCATGCGCGCCACGTGCGCGATGTCGAAACCATGGAAGGCGCGACGATAGGCTTCACGCTTGTTCAGCACCGTGCTCCAGGAGAGGCCGGCCTGCGCGCCTTCAAGCACGAGGAA
>DASTAL010000029.1:0-2031 GCA_035712685.1 Rudaea sp.
CCGCTGCTCCGGTTGCTGATGATCCGGTCGCCAAGCTGACCAAGGCCAAGCAGATGCTCGACGCCGGCCTCATCACGCAGGCCGACTACGACGCGCTCAAGGCCAAGGCGCTCGGCCTGTAAACACTCCGGATTCGCTTAAACCATGTCAGCCACGAAGCCGCCCCCGTACACCGGGCCGGGATCGCCGCAGGACGTGCCGCCGGCGCCCGGAAGTTTTCCGATCGACCCGGCGACGCTGCCACCGCCGATCCGCGAGGAGTTGAACGCGCCGGACCCGACGGCAATCGACACCGCGTCCGCCGAACTCAAGGACGGCGCCAACCGCTGCCCGAAGTGCGGCTCGACCGATATCCGGCAGAAGCCCGGCACCGACCTGCTGGTCTGCCTTTACTGCCGAAACGAATGGTCCGGTGCCCGCGTCGAGGAGCAATTCGGGCTCGGCGAAGGCATCGACAAGCTTGAGGGCACGGTCGTCGCTTCCGGCGCGAAGGACATCCAGGCCGATACGGCGAGCCTGCTCACGTTCAAGTGTCCCGGCTGCGGCGCCGAGGTGACCGTCAACACCCAAAACGCGATGACCGCGCGCTGCCACTGGTGCCGCCACGTGCTCGGCGTGAACGAGCAAATCCCGAACGGCGCGGTGCCCGACGCGGTGCTGTCGTTCCACATCAAGAAGGACGACGCGGTCGCGCGCATCCGCCAGTTCGTCGGCAAGCGGCAGTTGTTCGCGTTGAAGGAATTCAAGGAGCAGTTCACGCCGGAAAATGTCGTCGGCGTGTACCTGCCGTACATGATCGTCGACGGCAACGTGAGCGCCGACGTCGCCGGTCAGGGCGAGATCGAGACGCGGCGCTACGAGCGCGGCAGCGACAACAACAAGACGACGTACTACGACGCCGACGTGTACCGGCTGAACCGGCACGTCGATTTCACCGTGGACGATCTTCCGCTCGAATCTTCCGCGACACGCGGCGACCTCGACACGCGCGTCAACACGAACAACATCATCAACGCGATCCTGCCGTTCGATACCAAGAACGCGGTGAAGTGGAATGCTTCGTATCTCGCCGGTTTTACTTCCGAGAAGCGTGACCTCAACGTCGAGGCACTGCGCCCGCGCCTGGAAGACGAACTGCTGTCGATCGCCCGCGCCGAGGTCGAAGCTTCCGTGAAACGTTACGATCGTGGCGTGCGCTGGGAACAGGAACACCTCGAAGTGCGCGGTACGCGCTGGGTGTCGATGTACCTGCCGGTGTGGCTGTATTCCTATCACCAGCCGGGCCGCAACGGCGGCATGTTGCACTACATCGCGGTCAATGGCCGCACCGGGCAGACGATGGGCAGCGTGCCGGTGCAGCAATGGAAGCTGTTGCTCGCCGCCCTGACCGTCGGCACGTTTCTGGAAACCATCGCACTATGGATCGTGGGGCATTCGTCATGAGCGACGGCGGACTCGGCATCTTGCTGCTCGGCCCGGCCGGGGCGACCGGCTTGTACTGGATGCTCTATCGCTATTACCGCAACACCGACAAATCATACGATTTCGAGCACAAGGCCAGCGTCGAAGCCAGGTCCGTCACCGGCGAGGACGGGGATGCGAAGGTTGGCGAGGTCAAAGGCACGACGAATTCGCGCATCGACGGCAACAACGTGCGCAAGTACCGCGATCGCGTGCGACGGGTTTAGCCATATCGCGTTGGCGCATCCTGCGCCAATACCTTTGGCGCGATTCCGGGAAATGGCTGGGCCGGCAGGATTCGAACCTGCGGATGCCGGGATCAAAACCCGGTGCCTTACCGCTTGGCGACGGCGACATGCCCACTGCGAAAGATTGGGCATCCTGCCGCAACTTTCGCGAAAACGGCCGCGGCATGGCCGCGTCACGTTTTCCGCAGTGCTTATGCCTCTGCGTTGGCGCATCCTGCGCCAATACCTTTGGCGCGATTCCGGGAAATGGCTGGGCCGGCAGGATTCGAACCTGCGGATGCCGGGATCAAAACCCGGTGCCTCACCGCTTGGCGACGGCGAC
>DASTAL010000030.1:0-2304 GCA_035712685.1 Rudaea sp.
AACGTCCATTCGTCGCTCGGCGGCGCGGCCAGCGGCAGCGCGCGCAGCGCATCGCCCAGGGTCACGTGGACGGGAGCAGGCATGGCAAGGCCTCCGGTTCGGGATCGAGCAATGCACGCAGGCGTGCCGTGCCGCGTGCGAGTTGCGATTTGGAAAAACTCGTCGTCTTGTGCATCGCGGCGGCAATTTCCGCATGCGTGCAGCCTTCGACGTGATACAGCCACAGCACGCTGCGCGTGATCGCGGGTAGTTGCGCGAGCGCGTGTTCGAGTGCGCGCGCGTCCGCATGCGCCCACGGCGCCGGCGCATCGTCGGCGAACGCGTCGGCGTCGACGCCGACCGATTCCATGCTCACGACGAAGCGCTCGCCGCCGCGCAGCCGCATCAGTGCCTCGTTCATCGCGATCTGGCGCAGCCACGCCCAGAACGGTGCCTCGCCGCGGAACTGGCCGATGCGCTGGAACGCCTTGAGCATGGCGTCATGCAGCGCGTCGCGCGCGGCTTCGGCATCGCCGAGCATGCGCAAGGCGAGCGTGTAGACCGGGCGTTCGAAGCGGCGATAGATCTGCTCGAACGCGGCGGCATCGCCGCCTTTGACGCGTTCGACCAGCGTCGCCGGCAGGTCGATCTGGAATGCGGATGCGCTCACCATCTGCATTGTGATGCACGAGGGCGAGGAAAGGTCGCAGCGCGCTTGCGCGACCCGTTCGCCGCACTGTCCGCCACCTGTCCGCGGACACTTTTCCGAAAACCGCGGCACGCGTAACTAGCGGAATCTGCGCGTTTTTTATGCAGTGATGTGCATGGCACAGCGCTTGCTCTGGTCGTGTCGACGCCGCGGTTTGCGGCCCTGGATCCGGCAACGACGACATGGCAATCAAGGACACCTCCTCTCAGGACCGAGCGATCACGCCACGCGTGGACGGCAAGCGCCGCGCCATGCAGGTCGGCATTGCCGTCGTCGCCGTCGTGCTGATCGCGTGGATCGCGCCATCGGCCTGGCGCCTGTTCTCGGCTGGCCGCTCGGTCAGCGCGGCGCGCTTGCAGTTCGCCACCGTCGAACGCGGCCCGTTCGTGCGCGACATCGCCGCCGAGGGCAGCGTCGTCGCCGCGGTGAGTCCGACGCTGTATGCAACGGCGCCGGGTGCGGTCGTGCTCAAGGTCCACGCCGGGGATGCGGTGACCAAGGGCGAAGTCGTCGCCGTCATCGACAGTCCCGAACTGACCAATAAGCTGGCGCAGGAACAATCCAACGCCGACGCCCTGAACGTCGACTACAAGCGCGCGCAGATCGATTCGCGCAAGCAGCACCTGGAATTGCAGAAGACCCTGGACAACGCCGTCATCGATGCGAAGAGCGCGCAGACCGACCTCGAACGCAATCAGAAGGCGTTTGCGCAGGGCGCCGTGCCGCAGATGCAGGTGGCGCACGCGCAGGACGCTCTGGACAAGGCGCATGTCGCGCTCAGGCACGCGCAGCAAGACATGGGCCTGGACAACGACAGCCTGCACTTCAACGTCGAGTCAAAGAAGCTCGCCTGGGAGCGCCAGGTGCTGTTCGTGAAGGACCTGCAGCGCCAGGTCGACGATTTGAACGTGCGCTCGCCGGTGAACGGACAAATCGGACAGTTGTTCATCGCGCCGAGCGCGACCGTGGCCAAGGACGCCAAGCTCCTGAGCGTGGTCGATCTGTCCGCGCTGGAAGTGGAAGTGAAGGTACCGGAAAGCTTCGCCCGCGATCTCGCCATCGGCATGGCCGCGCAGATCACCGGCAACGGCAGCCAGTGGGCCGGCACGGTCGGCGCGATCTCGCCGGAAGTGGTCAATGGCGAAGTCGCCGCGCGCGTGCGCTTCAGCGGCGACGAGCCCGCGCACCTGCGCCAGAACCAGCGCCTGTCGGTGCGCATCGTGCTCGACAAGCGCGACGACGCACTCACCGTGGCGCGCGGTTCGTTCGTCGATGAATCCGGCGGTCGTTATGCCTACGTGGTGCGCGACGGCATAGCGGCGAAGACGCCGGTGCGCCTGGGCGTGAGCTCCATCGACAAGGTGGAAATCCTCGACGGACTGAAAGTCGGCGACCGCGTGGTGATCTCCGGCACCAGCAATTTCAACGATGCGCCGCGCGTGGCGATCAGTCAGTAACGAAAGTCATTGCAACCCGATTCGAAGATCCCGCATCCCTATCACCAACACAATCACGAAGGAATTCCATCATGCTGACGATGACTCACCTGGCCAAGGTCTACCGCACGGAACTGGTGGAAACCTATGCCCTGCGCGACTTCAACATCGACGTCAAGG
>DASTAL010000031.1:0-2540 GCA_035712685.1 Rudaea sp.
TGCAGCGCCGAGGCCGAGCGTCCGCGCATCGCTTCGGAATAGCCGAGGAACTGGTAGTTGTGGGTGAAATACATGCCGCTGTAGTACATCCAGTCGGGCGGTTTGGCCGTGTCGACGTAGGCGGCATCGGCGCGTGCCCCGCCGATGTTCGCCGCGCTGGCGTCGGCGTAGCGTCCGACGCGCTGGTAGATGTGCGCCGGCATGTGGACGATGTGGCCGGCGCCCGGCATCAGTGCGGCGAGGCGATCGGCGGCGGCCAGCGCTTTTTCCGGATGCGGAGAGGCTTCGACGGCGTGGATGTAGTAATGATTGGCGCCGGGGTGCACCGGATTGCGCGCGAGCACGCGTTCCAGCGTCGCGACGATCTCGTCGGTGCCGGGTGCGGCCTTGCCGTCGTTGCTCCACAGCTTCCACGGGTTGGCTGTCATCAGCGCTTCGGCGAAGAACACCTGCACGTCGTCGTCTGCCGGATACTGCTTCGCGACATCGCGCATCGCACTCGCATAGGCGTCGTTGAACGGCTGCATCTTGTCGGCCGGCACCGGAGCAGGGCCGGCATAGCGCTTGCCGAGCGCGGCGATCAGCGCCTGTTCGACGGGCGTGCCGTCGGCGGCGTGTTGCTGCGCGGACTGGATGGCGTTCCACAGCACATGCCAGCGCTGTTCGATCGCCGGCATGTTGTAGTTCGGCCCGAGCGCCGCGGCCGCGCCCCAGTAGCACATCGCGCAGGCCGGGTCGATTTCGACCGCCTTGGCGAAGGAGCGCACGGCCTCGTCGTGGTTGAAACCGTAGACCAGGTTCAGGCCCTGGTCGAACCAGGCCTGCGCCTCGGGCGAGTTTGTCGTAACCTTGCGCGAATAGGTGCCCAAGCCGTGGAGGCGCTGCGCACCCTGCGCCCATTGCGCGAGCGTTGAATTGGGCGCGGCTATGGAAGCGTGGTCGGCGTGCGGCGCGGATTCCTGCGGCGGAGCGGATGCGCAAGCCGACAGCAGGCAGACGCAAGTCGCCGCGATGAGGCGGCGGTGGATCAGACCCATGACTTGTCCCCCAAGTCGTGATCGATGCGCCGAGCTTATCTCTTATCCGCGCGTGCGACAACGCACGCAGCGCGGCCATGCTGCGACCGCTTGGGAGATGCCCGTGGCAGGATGCCCGGTGGATCGATAATAAATTAGTCCGGATCGTAGTCGAGGTTTGCCGACAACCAGCGTTCGGCTTCGGCCAGCGTCCAGCCCTTGCGTCGGGCATAGTCTTCGACCTGGTCGCGGGTGAGTTTGCCGACGACGAAATATTGGCTGTCCGGATGGCTGAAATACCAGCCTGAAACCGCGGCCGCGGGATACATCGAAAAACCTTCCGTCAGTTCGATGCCGGCGTTGTTCGTCGCGTTCAGCAATTGGAACAGCGTCGCCTTCTCGGTGTGGTCGGGGCAGGCGGGATAACCCGGTGCGGGGCGGATGCCGCGATACTTTTCCGCGATCAGCGCTTCGTTGTCGAGCGTCTCATCTGATGCATAGCCCCAGAATTCCTTGCGCACGCGCCTGTGCATGTATTCGGCCAGCGCCTCGGCGAGGCGATCGGCCAGCGCCTTGAGGATGATCGCCGAATAGTCGTCATTGTCCTTGTGGAAGCGTTCGAGGTGTTCCTCGATGCCGAGTCCGGCGGTAACCGCGAAGCCGCCGATCCAGTCATTGAGGCCGGTTTCCTTCGGCGCGATGAAATCGCTCAGGCACAGGTTCGGGCGCTCGACCGGCTTGTCGGCTTGCTGGCGAAGGTGATGCAGCATCACCGTGTCGTCGCCGTAGATGAGTTCCAGATCGTCGCCGATCCGTGACACCGGCCAGAAGCCGATCACGGCTTTCGCACGCAGCCATTTTTCCGCGACGACCTTCTTCAGGATTTTCTGCGCATCGTTGAACAGTTCCGTCGCCTGCGCGCCGACCACAGGATCGCCGAGGTTTTCAGGATAGTGGCCATGCAATTCCCAGGCCTGGAAGAACGGCGTCCAGTCGATGACGGGCAGCAGTTCCGTCAGCGGAATATCGTCGAACACCATGATGCCGGTCTTGCGCGGCGTCGGTGGCGTGTAATTCGTCCAGTCGAATTTCGCCGCGTTCGCGCGCGCGGCATCCAGCGTGACCAGGCGCTTGCCAGAGCCGCGATGCTTGTGGCGCTCGCGCACCTCGGCGTACTCGGCGCGCACCTTGGCGAGGAAGCCGTCGACCAGTTCCTTGCTGACCAGCGACTGCGCCACGCCGACCGCACGCGAGGCATCTTTCACCCACACGCAGGCTGTTTCGTAATTCGGTTCGATCTTGATCGCCGTATGCGCACGCGAGGTCGTCGCGCCGCCGATCAGCAGCGGGATGCTGAAATTCTGCCGCTTCATTTCCTTTGCGACGTGCGCCATTTCCTCCAGCGACGGCGTGATCAGCCCGGACACGCCGATCATGTCGGCCTTCTCCGCGATCGCGGTGTCGAGGATCTTCTGCGCCGGCACCATGACGCCAAGGTCGACGATCTCGAAGTTGTTGCAGGCG